>JAKLEG010000234.1 GCA_022703175.1 Myxococcota bacterium
CGTCGTTGAGCTTCATTTCAGCGCCGACGTCGCCCGCGAGCTTCTCGACTTTGATGCGCTCGCCCTTTTCGACGCGATGCTGCTTACTACCCGTACGAATCACTGCGTACATGACACCCCTCCTCGGGACATAGGCCCAAAGAGCTTATGGAAAGACGCGGATTACTAGGGAAAATCCCTAGAAATGTCAAGCCTTCTGTCGATTTCCTCAGTCCCTGACCCGTAAGTTCCTGAGATCAGGCAAGAACCCACAGGCGCGTTGTTTTGCCCCAGAGGCATCTTAGGGATCGTACGGGTTCCCCCACTCCATGATGGTATCGATGTGCACCATCGACTTGACGAGCTCTGCGTAGCTGCGCAGCTGACTGGCCAGGGCCTCTGGCGTGTAGGTGCCTGAGGCGGCCACGCAGTCGTCATCCAGGGTTGCCGTGCTCGCATCAACGTCACAATAGGTGGAGCGCGCCAAGAGCATGTTGGCGTGGCGAATCGCTGCCGCCCCCGAGCCTTCGTGATCAGGGTAGCTCACGGCCCCGTAGGTCAGACGCGACCAGGGGTCGGTAAAGGTGACCAATTCATCCGCCGGCAAGGTCGGTTCGAGCCCAGAGCCCATCTCAAACACCCTTGATTCTTCTGCGAAACTTGGGTCGAAGTTGGAGACAAAGCGAGCCTTGCCGAGCACCTGCCAATACAGCTGAATGGTGAAGGTGGCCGACGGGTTGATCGGCTGGGCGTGAACCTCCGTGAGCGCTCCGGCGTAGTTGGGGAACTTCACCTCACCGCTCTCCAAGTAGGGCGCCACCCGCGACCAATCTTGGGCCATCAGTGCAGTGCTCACCTTGGCAATCGGCTCAGCGAAGGTGTTGAAGTAGCTGACGCGCCACTCGCGGATATCCTCGGGTGTGGAGCGCCCCACATAGTTGGTGTTGGAGTCGCTCATCGCCTCGATGGCCATGATCTTGTCCAAATAGAAGCCGATATGATGCAGACACTCCCACCAGGTGTAGCCGCACTCGCGTGAACCGTCCCACCAGCTGGTGCTGAAATAACGGCCGTTCTTCACATCCAGCGTCACGTCGCCGCCCGAGTTCCAAGGGTACTCGTTGAGCAACGTGCTGCCGTCGGGGGCAGTTTCGGCGGCATAGGTGGTAATGTTGGGCATCAAGATCGTGCCCATCAGGTAGTTGAAGGCGTTCTGCACCGCCCAGGTCTTGGTACCCCAACCTTCTACGGGATCACTGTAAAACGCCGCAAGCTGCGTGGAATTGTAGTAGCGCGGCAGCAGGTCTTTGTAGAGCCCAAAGATATCGTTCCATTGCTTCAGGCGGTGATAAATGCGGCCATAGTACTTGCCGACGTAGCTCCACTGGTCGTTGCCAACCACCCCACGCGGAAAGGCGCGTTGGATGTACCAGGTATCCAACTCGTCGAGGATGTTCTGCATCCGCTCGGCGCTGTCGGCCCCAGCATCGCGCGTCAAACAGCCATCACCCAAGTCCGACCGGGAGTGTGAGCAATAGATGTAGGGCACGCGCGCGCGGCCGTCGGACGTGGACAGGTCGTCGGAGAGCGTTGAGACATCCACCAGTTCGCGATTGCCAGCGTCATACAGGTCTTGGCCCATGGTGTTGTAGAAGCTCGTGTAGTGCACCGACTTGGGGCCGTCGTTGTACAACCCCAAGATGTCACCGTCGTTGTCAAACCAGTCTCTAAACGTAGCACCACTGATGCCGTGACGGTTCTTGAACACCTCCACCTTGTTGCCATAGCCAAACAACATCGCCGCGCGATCGTATTTGCCTACACCACCGCCATCGATGGTGTAGCGGCCAGCGTAGTCCATGATGGAGCTGTAAGCGTAGTTGTAGATCTTCTTATTCACTTCGTTTTCGGTGATCGGATCCACCAGTCGCGGCGCCACAGTGCCGTCCTCGGCGCGGATTTTCCAATAGTCGTCGAAGTAGTTGATGGCGTCGTCGGAGCCACCAAAATTATGCATCAAGCCCAGCGAGTGGCCGGCTTCGTGCGTAAGCACCGCGGTATAGATGATCCGGCGCACGTCGTTGTAGATCTGCTCGGAGGTCATACCGCTGCTGGCGTACTCGCGTGCCAGCCCCATCAAACCATCGTCGGCCATCTCGGCAGTGTACAAGTTGCGCTTGTCGGCCCACTCTTCGAGCGCCCGCGAGCGTGCAGCGGCGAACTTGCCAAACCCACCGCGCAACACGCTCACTTGGTCTTTCATACCCTCGGCCAAAGGCGTGGCCGGGTTGAAGCCCATGCCGGTGTACAGGTCGCTGCTTAACAGCTGTGCCTCCACCTCGGTGCCGACCAGCCGTGCAAGCTTCGCGTCAGCCACACCATCACGTTGAGAAATGCCGCGCGCCTTCAAATCGGCGAAGAATGGCGCGAGCCATTTGCGTGTACCTTGCTCGCGTTGGAACGCCTCGTCGGCGGCGTCGGGGGCCCGGCGTTGGCCGTCCCAGTAGCTCACATGATTCCCGGACGATAACCGGCTGATGAAATTCTGCGCCTGATCCAAGCCATAGGTATGGGCGACGCTTTGGTTTGACGTAACCTGGTTGCGCCACTCGGTGAGGTCCACGCCATCGATGTAGCTGGTTGGCGAACGACTGCCGTTCAACAGCTCCACCATTTCCATCGTTTGGTACGAGCTGACGTTGTTCCAATGGTACACGTACGCCATACCACTCAAGATCTCGCCGGTTTCCGGATCGGTGTTGGACGGACCCAGGCCCAACAAACCGTAGGTCATAAACTTGGGAACGTACGCCAAGAACGAATAGCGGATATCGCCGATGCGTGGCGAGTTGCCCACCGGGCCGCACTCCGCCGGGTCACCTGCGATAACCGGGTTGTGCTCGCACAACACAAACATACGCTTATCACCCAGATCATGACCGGTGGCGATCACCACCTCGCGGAAGATCTGATTCCACTGGTCGGCCGCATGCCGGGCAGCGGTGGTAATGGCGTCGTCGTTCTTTGGCCAGTCGCGGTTCACAAAGTACACGATGGGCCTGGGCGTGCGGTACTCGACAGGAATCACCGCGCCACCGATACCGATCGAACGCTCCCAAATGTTGTGTCGGTTCAAGTAGCGCTCGGTGCTCTGCCGCCGCACCCCGGTCTGTGGGTCGTAAACCATGCGGGTGGTGTCGAAGAAACCAAAAACCTCAGTCTCTTTGCCCTTGTATGGCCGAGGCTCATAGCCGCGATCGCCCACCCGCAAGAAGCTGTGACGGATCGTGTACTCGCTGGCGCCACACTCACCGAAGTCCCCCAGCCAACACAACGGGATGGTGCCATAGCCGGGAAAGTCGATGGTGCCGGCCTTGGCAAACAGCTTGCTAGTAATGTCGAAGTAGCCATCCTCAAACACCGGGGCGTCGGGATGACGCTCACCGGTGGTCGGATCGATCTCCTGCACAAAGTAGGGCACCGACTCGACCGATTGCGCCTCGAAATCCAGGTCGTAGTTGTGCACCAGGTTCTCCGACCAGTCGACGCGAAGGTACTGCCGTTCGTACCACGGGCGGTCGGAGTCATTTTCCTCTAAGACATTCAGCTCTTCGCCCGTCACGGCGTTGTACTGTCGCGCAATATCGAAATGCTTGTCGATTTTGAACGCGGCAATCGCCTCGCCCACGTAGCGCTCGCCTTCACTCGCCTTGCCGTCGCCGTTTTTGACGAGCTCGGTCGTGCGGCGCGCGTACAACGTATTCTCTTGGATGTCGAACACCACGCGTTTGACGCCATCGCCATTACCGACAAAGGTAAACGTCTCCCCTTCGGGCACATCCACCACGGTGCGGCCGTAGTACCACTCCCCGGACAAGGTGCTCTTGTCCAGGTAGTTGGGCTGCACCCGATTAATCGCGCTGCGCTCCTTGGCGCACCCGCTCGCGATCGCCGCAACAACAATCAAGCTACTCAAACGAATATTCTTCATGGATTCCTCTCACAATACTTTGAGGGTCTCTTCAATGTTTAGTCGAAGCTCTAAATACAGTTGCGTAAAACGATTAATGAAGGGCATGCGGTATTGCCCGCCAGTGCCGAGTTGATTGGCAAGCAGGGTGGATTCGCCCACCGCCACCGTCAACAACGAGACTGGCGCGTAGCGCACTTCAAGAACGCTGCTGGTAAAGAAGTAGGCATTCGCAACATCGGGATAGTGATACGAGACGAGGTCCTCGTTGCCGTTGACCGGATAGAGCCGTGCGTAGGTGCCTCCCAACATCGCCATGCCCGAGAAACCGAAGAATGGCGCCACGTCCACCGAGACGCTGTGGCTGGTGTCCCAGCTGATGTTACGGGCGCCACTGCCTATTTGCGAACTCGCACACGCGCTACTGACCCCCAACGCGCAGGCGCCTAGCTTCCCGACTGGATCGCTGGTGGTGTAGGCGTGCCAGTTCTTGTTGAAGCCTGCGTCGTAGCTAACCGTCAGGCCTGAGAGCAGGTCGAACTTACGTGACAGGCTTACATCTAGCCCCGTGCCTGCACGCAGGCTTTCACCACGGGAAGGCTTGCTGGTGGGTAAGATGATGGTGCCTTCGAGCCCGACGTCGATTCCCACCACCGGGATTTGGTAGAGGTTGCTGATGCCGGGGTTCAAACCCAGATCCCCTACGTAGAGTCGGTCGTTGGTCCAATCATTCTGCGTATGCTCGCTTAGCAGGTCGAAGGCGCCGCGCAGGTAAAACTGCTCGTTAAAATTCCAATGCGGTCGCAGTTTCAGCTGTGACACCACGCGCGGGTTGTAATGAAGATCGTAGCCTTTGTTCGCACTGATCGCGGTGGCGGCCTCGCGGAAACCGATGCGCGATGGTGCCCAAGGCACCGTGGTCGTGGCCGGTACAGCTTGCTCAAGGCTCGCCGTAGCTACCTCTACCGGAACCGCTTCAACCGCAGCCGCTGGAGCCACGTCGGCGACCGACTCGGCCACCATCTCATGGGGGACCAAGGCCACCGGCTCGGGAGCAACGGCTTCGTCCGCCACCGGCTGACTCACGCACAGCGCCAACATTCCAACGAGCCACATAGACATCTCCATTAGGCCAAGGGCCACCCGCAGGTCGTAAGCAAAGATCGCGCCAAAATTGGTCGGCGAAGGTCAATCCGGCGGGATGGACAACGATGCGAAATAATTGGGCTCTTTTAGCAGAATTGACCGCTCCTGGATCGGCGGCGAGGCATACGGTTCATGGGTACGAAACTTCGAGCGCTTCGAGTTCGTCAGCCTGAACCTGAGCACTGTGGCCTGGGCTTCCCAGCCCGCCAAAAATCCCTCGCACCCTTCTACCGCTGCCGCCGATAACCTCATCGTGGCGAAGTCACGCCTAGGCTATTTGGAGGCCGTCATGCCAGTCACTTCCGTTACCAACAACTCTGCGACCATTCGCGTCGGCAACATTGATATCGACGTCGTGGCCGATCAAACCGGCAAGCAACAGATCACGATCCGCTCGAACAGCGGCAGCAAGATCGCCTACGGCAATCCGCAAAGCGGCTTCGATGTAGGTAGCATCAGCCGCACTGCCACTGCCGCCCCGGCGCCCACTGCGGCTGCAGCGACCGCAGAGACTCCTAAGAAGACGGGTTTCTTCGGCCGCCTGCTGGCTAAGATCAAGGCGCCGTTCACGTCGACCCCGGCCGCGGCTGCACCTATTGCTGCCCCCGCCGCACTGGCAACCAGCGTGGAGACGCCAAAGAAAGCTGGATTCTTCGGTCGCGTCGCGGCCCTGGCGAAAGCGCCGTTCAACTGGACCGACAGCGTCGCCGCAAGTTCACCTACGCTCACCAAGACGTTGAGCTATGGCGGCGCCGCAACCACCGGCCTGAGCGCCCTGGGCAGTGGTGCCTTCCTTGCGAACCTCTTGGCGCCGCAGGCGGTGCATAGCCTGCTGGTCAACGTCGGTATGGCTGGCATGCTCGGCCCGCAGTCGATCGCCGTGGTGCCCGCCGTGGGCTTGGGCCTGTTGGCCCTATTCTTGGGCGCCCAAACGATCTCACTGTTCCGCGCCCAAGGTACCCCAAAAGCCTAAGAGTTCACCCGCTTGAATCGCGCCATGCGCCATCTGGCTAGAAGGTCAAACTCCCGATTGTGAGCGTCTCTTGCTCGTGGGTGAGTCGCACGGTGAGGGATTTTCTCTGTTCATTGGGCCGCCCAAAGTTGGTGTACAGGTCCAATATTAATGTCACCGCCCCTTGCATATGTTGCTGGCTCGCCCCAAAGAAGTTCACCTTGACCGTGTAGGTTCCTTTTTGGGCACGCCGAAGCAGATACTCTTCGGGGCCATAACCGTCGGTAACGTCTTGGGATACTAGGCCACCAATGGTGGTGATGGTGTGGCTGTAGTCGGCCTTTTCGCCCGATGGCTCCACCACCCAAAGGTCGATATCGGTCAGGTCAGCGTCCCAACTCAGCACGATGCGCACATCCAGATCCAACAGTTTCAACAACCGCGGGTCGATGGGTAGCTTCACCAGACCCGCGGCGCGCGCCTTAGGAACCAGGGCGTTCAGCTCTGTGAGCGCCACCACCTGAATGCCATCGAAGCGCGGCCACTCCCCTAGGACCACCTTACCGAGCAGGGCCAAGGCACGCTCGTACTGTTTCAGTTCAGTCAACACCAACGCCAAATCGCGATACGATTGCGGCTCTTCGGGGCGCAGGCGCAACACCTCCTCAAACACTTGGGCCCCAAGCGCAAGCTCCCCTGCCTGTGCCAAGCGATGCCCCAACACCCGCAGAAGCGGGGCATTTTCGAGTGACAGCTCGGCGATGTTGGAGAGGATCCGGAGCGCCAAGGGCCGATCTTTCTGGGCAAAGAAGAACTCAGCGCAGTCGACGTAGAAATCGGAAGACTGGCCATACAACTCGCGCTGTCGCAGATAGACGGCCTCCAGCTCGCCCTTGGCAGCTCCAACCAGCGCGCGAAGGTAGGGAGCCTCGGGGCTCCCGACTCCAAGCTCAATCTCCGACGCGCCGAGACCGCCCGACGACACTCTGGACTCCAGATCGAACTTGATATCGAGATTGCGTGTCGGACCGACGCTGACCCGCCCTGGCGATGCTAAAGACGGATGCGGGTGTGTCGCACGCTCGCGTGCACGAGGTTCACTCCTACCGGGTTCAGGCGCTAGCGCACGCTTCGCAGCCTTGATAGCGCGAAACTTAAAGCCCGCTGGATAGTCATATTGCTCGCGCCACCAGGTGAGTCTTTCATTCCATGCTGCCAATACCGTTTCCAAGCGCTCGCTCTCACGCACGGCCTCACTTTGCTGGCGCGCGACAACCTGGGCATCATAGGCACATCGCAAGGCCGGCAACGTGGCTGGCGGCCGGATCTGGTAGCGCAAGTACTGTTCCAGCGACTCCAATACCAACATCGACGTGCCCGGTGTCGCCAAACCATAGCGTTGCCCCAGCTGCGCGAGCGCGGCCGCATATTGAGCAGGCAACGCGGTGAGTGTCGCAAGTTTCTGCCTCGCCCACACTCGCGCCAACAACGAACCAGGGCGTGCGCGCGCCGCCTCTACCTTGTAAGTGCGGCTCTCGACGGATTTCCCTAGCCCTCCAACCTTCACCACCACGATGCCCGTCTCCCCTTTGAGCTTGCCAGACAGCGCGATGGGACCTGACACCACCTGCCCCGGTGCCGGCAGCAGCTCCATGATAGCGGCCGACCCGGTGATGGATTGAAGAGTGGCGGGATGAGATCCCAAACGCGGTACCAACGACGTGGGTTGTTCATCCAAAAGGTTGGCGTAAAAACCGCCACTGGCTTCGGCAAGCCAGCGTAAAAAGGCTGCATTGCCTTGTCGCTGGGCGGACAGCGCATACAAAGGTGCAGGCAGTCGCTGAGGCTCGCGCGTCCCAAGCGTGTTCAGACCATCGGAGAATAACAGATAAAAATCGGGAGCCATCGCTTGAGCCGGAGGGCGCATCGCGGCCATGTCGGTGGCGCCATCGTAGACGACGTTGGCCAACGCAGCGCTCAAGCTCGGGCAACTGCCGTTTTTCACGACAAAGCGTTGCAGCAAGGTCGCCGTATTGCGAAATACCTGGAGGTCGACGGTAATGGTGGCCGCAGGCCAACTGGCCCACAGAGCTTCTAGCAGAGCCACCTCGCGCTCATGGTCGTCACCAAAACGAGATCTGGAGGCGTCCCACAGGAGCGCAATTCGCGTGGGCACCACCCGCATGGGAGGGGGCACCTCGAAACGATCTTGAATCAGAAAGTGGATCTCGCGCTCGTCGGCTTCGACAGCCACACCGGCCATAGGCAGCGTCGTCAGGACCAGCTCGCCCTCGATCCCAACCCCCTCTGCGGCGACCTGCGCTATATACCCCCCCGCATTCGCCACCCATTGCAGCCCCAGTCCCGGAATCGTTAGGAGCGGCGGATTTTGCACGTCTAAGACCCGGACCGTGGCCGAAAAGCGCGCAAGCTTCCCAGATAGCGACAACGGCCACCGCAACAACGCCGCATCGTCTTGTTGGTTCATCGGCGTGTCAAAGCGCACAGCGATGGTACGCGAGCCGTGCGCCGGCAGCGGGTAGATGCGGATCCCAAAGTTTTTATCACTCACCCGCTCGACAAGTCCGGGGTCGACGCCGTGATCCACCTCTGCCTCAAACGCGGTGCGTGTCGGCAGCTTGGGCACAACCACCGCATCCACCA
>JAKLEG010000235.1 GCA_022703175.1 Myxococcota bacterium
CAAAGAGGGCTTGGCACGCCTATCTTGCCTCCTCCCTACGCGAGTCCAAGAAGGTGAGTTGCCTACCATGTGCCACCGGATTTTACCTCTCATGCTGTGCGGCCTCGTCGCCTGTGGCGACACACCTGCCTCGCTAGTCGACGGCAGCCTCCAAAAGGACAATGCCATCATCGGTGGCACGCTCGCCGACGACGCTGATTACCCCGCCGTGGGCGCATTGCTGATCAAGGGCACGCATCCATGGTACGGCGACGTCGCCGCTGCCATTTGCACCGGCACCTTGATTGCCCCCGATGTTTTTCTGGTGGCGTCGCACTGCGTGGACACCGAGCTCATCATCGGCCCCGGCGCCACCGCCACGTACTACGTGTCGTTCACGCGCGATGTGAGTGACTTTGGCTCAGCGTCGATGACGTTGCCAGCGCTCACCACCGAAGTCAAAAAGGCGCTGCAGCACCCAGACTACGATCCCAACGGTTTCAACACCTTCGAAGGCGGCCTGGGAGATTTCCACGACGTGGCGCTAACGTTCCTCAAGTCAGCAGTCACGGGTCGCACGCCGGCCACGGTACTGACCCCGGCGAATGCCCAAGCCATCGCAATGAACGACGCTGTGCGCATCGCCGGATATGGCATCCGCGACGCTGACTACGACCCCTACAACCCACAACCGGATGAGTCAGGCATCATGTACCTGGCCTCCACCATCATCCACGAGGTCGGTGACAGCGAAATGCAGATCGGCGACGTTGCTCCGACCCCTCAAAAATGTCACGGCGATTCCGGCGGCCCGACCTTCCGGACCTTCGACGACGGCGCTCTCCCCGCCGAGCGTGTCATTGGTGTGACCAGCCACGCCTACGACGACACGGATTGTCACCGCGGCGGCGTGGATACCCGTGTGGACGCGTACCGTGCGTGGATTGAAAGTGAAATGATCAAAGCTTGCACCAACGGCACCCGCACCTCGTGTGCGAATGCCGGTGCCCTGGCGCTTCCCGAGATCCCGGAGGATCCAATTGAGCCAGGCGACCCCGGCTCCACCGCGGGAGCCACGAGCCGACGCAAAGTCACTCCTGCCAAAGATGAGGGTTGCAACGCCTCAGGCGCGAGCGGCGTCGCGGCATTGCTCGTAGCCGTTTGGCTACGCCAACGTCGTCGCTAGCGCACTTTTTCGGACGCCCCCAGCCAAAACGGTCGGTCCACCAGGTTCGCCGATAACGTGCCGTGCGGCCCGACCAGCATCGCCGATTGCGGATGCGCTTCCTCACGTTTTACAATCGCCAACCCGGCCATCCGTCCAGGTGCGACGTCCACAAGCGACGTGATTTTCCCCAAGAGAGTGCCCTCACGATACAGACGCAACTCGGGTGTGGGCACACATACCCCTGCAAGCTCGAAACCCATGAGCAGGCGCGCCAGCTTGTCATAGCTATCTAGGCGTGACAGCACTTCTTGCCCAACGTAGCAGCCCTTGTTGAAGCTCACCGAGGAGGCGGCCAACCGCAACTCCAACGGGTTCACCTCTTCGGGAAACTCCGTCAACGCGCCCGGCACCCCGGCTAACACCCGCCGTCGCTCCAGGGCATGGACGGTTAACGATGAGAGCCCTTGGGTCAACCAGCCACCAAGTTTGGCGACGGCCACGCCGCGCGGGAACCAGACGATTACGCCTCCCAACGCCGGCAATGCGCGGTACCAAACCCCGGCATCGGCCTCGACCACGGCGTCGGTGCCGACCTCGGGTATGAACGCGACGCCACCGTCCACCCACAACGCCTGCCACTCTGAAGTCAGGTCGGTCGCTACGACATCCTCAAGGATGGTATAGCGATCGAGCCAAGCCCGCACCGTAGCTGCCCGCCCGGGGGAGGTCACCAGCCAGAGTTCGTCGGGCCGCGCCACCACGGTGCACCAATCCAAAAGCTTCCCGTGCGGCGTCGCGAACGTGGTCAGGCGCCAGTGCCCAGGTGCAGCGAGCGGGCGCAGATCGTTCGTCGCCAAGCGATGTAACAAATCCACACGGTCCTTGCCTGTCACCCGCAGCAAACCAAGCTCTAAGGCCGCGACACCAGGCATCGGGCTCAACACGTCAGCGTTTTGCATTGTTTCCTCGCTGCCGCTGGCGATGCAGGACCCTCGCCCCGGCGACACCCAACCCCGACAACAACAACAATCCGCAGGCAAGCGCTACTGCCCAAGCTGCGACTGGTGGTTCATCCTTGGCGACCACCTCGGCCACGGTCACCGCCTCGGGTGTGGTCGTATCCTGCGCGGCGAAGCCTGGCTCGTCTTTGGGCACGGCAAGGTCATCCAACGCGACACTTACCAAATCGTTCATCCGGCGCACCGTCGTGGGGATCGCAAATGCCGCTGGCGTCTCCAAGCGCGTCCCACGCAAACGTGCGATCAGCAGCACTTGCAACGCCTCATCCAAACGCGTCAAACCCGGCTCCTTCAATAATTCGCGAAGGGTCGCTTCGGCGTCCACCCCACCCAACACGCCCAAAGCCCGAATCGCCACGGCGCGGTCCATGGCCTCGGCCCAACTGGGTGCCACAGCCACCGCATCCGTCACCCGCGCGCGTAGCCCCGCAATCAACGCCTTGTCTCCGCCAAACTGGGCACGCACCCGCAATTTGTCATCGGCCCGACCGTGTAACGCCAACGTCGCAATCACCGCCATCTCGTCTGCCGGCGCCTCGGTGTGTAGCAACTCAAAGAGGAGCGACGCCGTAAGGTCAGCCAACCTGTAGCTCAGCAGGTGCGTCCTAAACACCACAGGAAGCGGGCCGACTGGGCGCGGCATCGCCCTCAGCGTCACCACCTGCGTCGCATAAGGTGCAAGCGTCACCTTTTGTTCCTGGCGCAACACGCCCACGTTGGCGTTGTTGGCCGTACCGTTGTAGAGCGTCGCGGGGTCCAAATCACGCAGCGCCTCTTCACTGGCAGCAAACAGCACTCCCACCTCGATCGCCACCACGGACACCGACAAACTGGAGGTTGCGAGAAGCTCAAAACGCAGCTCCGGCGCCCCGCCGTCGGCATCCAGCTCGCCCCGTTGGCCCGCCAACGAAATGCGCGCCCCAAGCTCCTCCGACGCAGGTGGGCTGCCCAACAACAGCAACATCGACAAGACTATCATCGCCGCTTGCTATCACATCCAGCCAGCCGGCTGTTATGCCCTGTTTTTTGATTCGGTCTCCGCCGCGTCAGAACAAAGGCTAGGCCCGCTGGCTCGCATACCGTTATAAGACCGCCATGGAACTGCTCGAACGTCTGGTGGAATTGCAAAAGCAGCGGGAACGCGCCGTGCTCATCACGGTCGTCGAGGCCCGCGGCTCCACGCCCCGCAAACCTGGTGCCCGCATGCTTATCTTTCCTGACGGCCGGACGGAAGGCACGGTGGGTGGCGGCAAAGTGGAACATGTCCTGCGGGACGCTGCGACACGCGTCTTGAAAACCGAGAATGCCGAGCTCGTGCATCATAACCTGACCACCGAATTGGCAATGTGCTGCGGCGGCCAGATGACCTTCTTCGTGGAGCCGCTCATGACCCCTCCCACCCTGATGGTGTTTGGCTGCGGCCATGTCGGCGGTGCCCTCGTGCGCATAGCGGCCGACCTGGGCTTCACCTTGATCGGTATTGATGATCTGGAGGAGAACACCGCACCAGCGCGGCTCCCGCAACTGGCGCGCGTGGTGTCGAGCTATGAGCCCG
Source organism: Myxococcota bacterium (assembly GCA_022703175.1). GTDB lineage: Bacteria > Myxococcota > XYA12-FULL-58-9 > XYA12-FULL-58-9 > XYA12-FULL-58-9 > JACRCV01. The sequence goes on from JAKLEG010000235.1 coordinate 3,722, forward strand.
CCGACCTCGGTGACCTACCCTTTGGCGAAGACACCTACATCGTCATCGCCACTCGCGAGCATGCCATCGACCAACGACTGCTGGAGTTCTGCCTCACCAAACCGTGCCGTTACCTAGGGGTGATTGGCAGCGCTCGCAAAGCCCACATGCAACGCGAGCGCCTGGCCGCCAAAAACGTGCCGGCGGAGCAGATCGCGCGCATCACCTGTCCGATGGGCGCCGACATTGGTGGCGAGACGCCGGCGGAGATTGCCGTGTCTATTTGCGCCCAGCTCATCCAAGTGCGCAGAGGCGGCGGCCATCGCACGCCATGAGTCTCACCGCGTTGGTGCTCAGTGCCGGACGCTCTCGCCGCATGGGAATCCCCAAAGCACGCATGCTGCTCGATGGCACGCCGCTGCTCTCACACATCCTGGCGCAGGCCGCCCAAGTCGCCGACCAACTGCTCGTGGTGGTAGGCAGCGACACAGACCCAGCGCTCACCACCCGCGCCGAAGCGGTTCTGGCGCTCGCCCCCTGGAGTGGTCGGCTGCGTACCGCGGTCATCGTCGGCTGTCCCACAGGTCAGCCGATCGACTCGATCCGCGCGGGGCTCACAGCCATCGAGCAGGGAAATCATCTATTGCTCTGGCCTGTCGATCACCCGTTTGCCGACGCACCGCTCCTCAAGGCCCTGCTACGGACGCATGCCAACATGCCGGATTGCATTGTCGAGCCGCGCTACCGCGGCAAGGGCGGGCATCCAGTGCTCGTAGGCAAAAGTATTGTTGCGGAGCTCAGCACCCACGTCGCCGACATGGGTGCACGTGAGGTCATTCGCCGAATCCCTAAGCGCATCGTGGCCATCGATTGCCTCGACCCTCGCTTGGTGGCCGAGCTCAACACCCCCGCACAAGCAGCCGCGCTGGGCATCACGGCTCCACAGCAGCACGGGTAGGCATCGTCTTGGCCGCACCCGGTGTGGGTGACCAACGCATCAGCGCGCGACGCAGAGTCACCACGACGAGGCCACCCGTGAGCACGAGCGGCACAAGGGACCACAGTCCGTTCAAGCCCAGCAGCTGGCCCAGGTTAAACGCGTACGGCAACGTCGGCGTCCCCACCGGCCGCCCATGTTGCATCGCTACCGCTTGCTGCCACACGGAAAAGTCGCCGACCCAGAAACGGCCCCACCACCACGCGAGTACGTTGTAGACGGGCCCGCTCTGCCCGGGAGGTGGCGGAATCGCCGTGACCGAGACGCTCATCAGCATGACGAACCCGCCCCACAAGGCGCCGACCTGAAGGTAGCCGCGATAGCGAGGCCACAGCTCCACAACCCCGACAACCGCAAAGGTCACAAAGAGTAACGCGTATCGCGAGCCGGTGGCCGAGCCCGAGTGCCAGTGCACGAAGCTTGCAACCAGGCCAAGCACCAACCCGCCCACCCCCAACGCCGCCAGCGCATCCCGACGTGACGCTGGGCGCCGGATCGCTGCCACCCAGCCTGGCACGGCAGCCAACAAGAGCGGGCTCAGGAAGAAATAGCCGCGATTCGGACCGAACGTCAGCTGGTACAACCGCCAGACCGACAAACCCGTAAAGCCATGCCAACCTTGGGCCTGGGCGTGGGCGAACTCCGGGTTCACCATTGCGTCATAACCGGTATGCAACGGATGCCCAAACACCAACAGGTGATAGGTCAACGGCACCAGCGCCACCAACGCGATCCCCATCGCCATGAACACTAAGCGCCAAGAACCACGCATGCGCACGAGTGCAAGCAGCCCCAACGGCAACAAAATGACGCCCGTCAGATATTCCATTGTCACCGGCAAGGCCGCCAACACCCCTGCGGCCAACAACGCCCTATTGGACAGGGGCGTTTGACGCGTCAGCAGCATAAACGCGCCGAACGCTGCCAGCGACACCAGCGGGTGCGAAGAGAGCATCGTGCTGGATGGGAACAGTGGCGTCGCGAGCGCCATCGCGAGCGCCACCGCGGTTGCCGCGCCAGGCTCAAGTGTACGTTGCGCGTAGCGGAAGAACAGCCAGGCGAGCATGGCCAACGCCAATCCAGAGGTGCCGAGCGTGGTCAGATAGGCACGCAAGATCAGGGCGTTGCCAACATTGGTCAAAGGCCAAGTAAGCAGTTTGGCAACCAGATAGGCTGGAATCGCCGCAAGCGCGGTGCCAATCGCTTTGTTCGCAACGATATGCTCACCGGCGTTGGCGATATCACCGCTCGAACCCCGCCACGTATCCAAGTAGACGGTCCCCTCATCCACCAGTGCGATCGTGGTCACGAAGTGAGCATTCTGGTTCCAGCCGCCGCCTTGAAAGAAGTAGCCGCAGGCCAGAAAGACCGTCAACACGATACTCAGATCGAGCGCATGCAAACGGCCCCAGGTGCGGAGCCTATGCTGTGGGTTTGTTAGCATCATCCTGTCGGCCACGCCCCGCTTATTCTTGCGTCATTCCGAACTGCTCAAAAGTGCCGTCGACCTCGCCCCCGCATCTGTCGCCAGCGCTGTGCGCCCGTGCTGCACCCAACAGCAACGCCGCCTCGTTCACGCGCGGATCCTGAACCCCTAAGGGGGCTTGTTCGTGTGGATCGCGCAACCGGTCGAACACCCGCAACGTGGCGGGCGCGGTCCAAATGGCCTTCAGCTCGGCCGTGGTCACCGCCCAACGCTCCGGACCGTAGGCAACACTACCGCTCACCACCCGCGCGGGTACCCGGCGCGCACGCATCAGGTCGAAACTCGTGCGTCCGGCGGGCGGACTGATCCCGGCAAAACCCAAGGCGGTCGCAAACAGATCGGTCACCGCGACCACGTCAGTGCGATGCTCCGACACCGCCGACCCAGTCAACCGGCCTGGTGGAATAACAATCAGAGGTACCCGCACCAACTCTTCGTAGAGCGTGTGTCCGTGGCCCACCCCCCAGACGTCTCGCGAACGCTCGCCATCGGCCAGCTGTTGTGCCCGATGCTCCCCCATCTCCTCGCCATGGTCGGAGGCCACAATCACCGCGGTGCGCGGCCCCAAACCACTCACCTCAAGCTCCCGCATCAAACGGCCAAACTGCCTATCGGCAAAGCGTAGCGAGGCGTCATAAAGCGCGCGCCGACAGCTCAGTCGCGCTTGCGCCTTGGTATCCAACACCGCCGGCAGCCGCTCCAAACCTTGCCAACGCAGTGGCAGGTCACGAATGCCCGCACACGTCTCCGGGGTGCCCTGCGCCTTCAACGCCGCATCCACCGGCTCATGCAGATCGATGAACAACGTCCACAGGAAAAATGGCTCGCGTAACTCGTTATGCAAGGCCGCAATCGCTTCATCCACCACCCGATCGGCGCGGCGCTCCTCCACGAAGCCCCGCCCCAGCGGCGGGAACATTTCCACAAAGCCGTCAAAGCCACGCCACAGACCGCGACTGGCTTGCCAATTGGCCACCACGGCGTGCGTGTCGTAGCCCGTGGTGCGCAACAGCTCCGCAAGCGTCGGCACCGCGCGATCGATGTCATGCTGGTTCCTGTCAGCCCCTTCGCCCCGATGTGCTGCAGGCGCAAGCCCCGTATGCATGCTCGCCAGCGCCGGATAGGTCCACGGCGCCGAGGTGATGGCCTCATCGAACACCACACCCCGGTCGCAGGCATAGCGTGACAGCTCAGGAGTCACCGCCGCGCGGTTCCCGGTGCAGTCCAGGGCATCCCGACGCAACGTATCGAACACCACGAGCACCACATTGGCGCGCGCCATCGCCGGCGCGGCCACCCGCACCCGCACCTCCGAAACCGCCACCAAAGGCGCCCCCGTGCACTCGGGACTCGGTTCCAACACCATGCGCAGCTCTGACGGCGAGCCCCGGTGGGGACGATCCAGCTGCACGGGCTGCCAGGCGGTCGTGGCCGCATCCTGTGGCACGAGCGTCAACTTGCGGCTTTGGGCGTTGGGCAACCAGGCGCTGGTCACGGCCACGCGACAGTCTTTCCCGGCAGGGGCCAAAGGTGGCGCCAAGTAAAATTCCACCGCGCTGGCACTGGCAGGCAGTACCACCTGCAGGCTCGCAGGCACACTTACCACCGAGGCATGGCGACGGACCTGACCCAAGCGCATGGCCAACAGCCCGCTCGGGTTCTCAGCATCGGCCTCGGTTACCTGCCAAGCCTCTTTGAGTCGCGCCGATAGCACCACCGGCCCGCCCGAAGCTGAGCGCAATACCACCCGGGTGGATTGGGACGCCGAGGGCCGACTGCAGGCCAACAGCCCCAAAACCCCGAGCCAAAGACAGCCTCGCAGAGGGCGCCGCCGTCGTTGCCTGTAGAAATCCCGTCTCATCGCCAATACACGTGGTATGCAAAGCATCGACGGGAGTAAAGGCTTGACGCACCCGCGCACGACACTATCGTCGTGCTGACACCCTAGGGTTGTCAGGTTGGATGTACCATGGCTACCACCCAAGACCTCTATGCCATCCTGGGCGTCACGAAGGGCGCCTCCGAAGACGAAATTCGGCGAGCTTACAAGAAGCTTGCCCGCGCCCATCACCCCGATGTGAATCCCGGCAAGCAGCACGAGGAGCGCTTCAAGGAGATCTCGGCCGCCTACCAGGTCCTGTCCGATCCCGAAAAACGTCGCCTTTACGATGAATTCGGCGAAGGTGCGCTGCGCGGCGGCTTTGATCCCGAAAAGGCGCGGGCTTACCAACACTGGGCGCAGCAGGGGCCCGGCGCCGGCCCTGAGTTTAGCTCGCAGTTTGGCGGCGGCTTTGGTGGCGACTTCGGCGCGTTCGACTTGGGCAGCTTTTTTGATGAATTTTTTGGCGGCCGCGGGGGCAGGAAGCGCCGCGGAGCACCTGCCCGCGGCCAAGACTACCTGGCCACGCTCGAAATTGACCTCGGGCAGGCGGTGGCCGGCAGCGAGGTGAAGGTGACGACACCTGGCGGCGAAACCATCTCGGTACGCATCCCCCCAGGCGCCGATGATGGCT
>JAKLEG010000236.1 GCA_022703175.1 Myxococcota bacterium
CGTGGCGAACGGGTACCTTCGCTCGACATCCTATTGGGCCTTTGCGAGGCGGTGAGGCTGGCACCAGCCGAACTGTTCGCCGATGCCAACCCCAAGCCCATCAAAGACGACCCTGAGCTCGCACAAATCCGCTCGCTCTTCACCCACTGGCCCGTTGACCACAAACAGGCGGCCGTACGAGTGCTGCGCGAGCTAGACAAGCTTCGCAAACGCTAGGCCGTGATTCGGGCCCAAACCTCGAGGTCCGTATCAAGTCGCCGGTCACGCAGTAGCTTGGTTTCCGAAGCTGTGAGCCGCCGGAGTACCATCGGGTCGGATGAATTGGCCGCCACACTACTGACGGCCGCCGGCAACTCGAACGCTACGTTCAAGTACCAATCCCCGTCCACCTCAACGAACGGTGGGCCGCGGTGTAGGTAGGCGTCATGTGACACGTGTCTCATGCGCGGTCCTCAGCGCAGCGGGCACGCCAGCTGCAATCTGCACACCGCCACGAGCGACGCCGCGCCATCAGTCGCTTGCCATTCGGCTCGCCCACAGCGGTGTGGACTAGAACCAGGCCCGCCACGGCGGCCTCAATGCCCTCGGCCTCGTCATGTGGCAGCCGTTGCACCGGTTGATGCACGACCTTTGGAGTCTTCGTGCGCACCACGTTCTGGTAGCGCAACCCGACCCTCTCGACCCCAAAGAGCTGACGAGCAGCCCAGCTGTACAGTGACATCTGCAAGTCGGCCCGCTCGCCACGCTGAGGGTCACACCGACTCGTCACTTTGTGGTCGACAACGACAAGATTGTCTTCCGCGTCTGCAACCACCAGGTCCAACGCGCCCACAATGCGCTCTTCAAAGCCCAAGAGCTCGCCTGTCTCGGGGTGCGTCAGCTCAAACGCGAACGGCACCTCGACCCCAAGCACTTGCTGCGGCCGGTAGCCATCGGCCACGAACGCCGCGAGTAACCGCCGTGCCTCCTCCACTAAGTCACCCGGCCCCTGCCCATTGCGGAACAGCACTGGCGGATTTGAGGCTACGGCTCCACTGATAGCCGCGCCTGCCACTCCCACTATCTGATCGAGCCCAGGCTCGGGCGCCCCGTCACGCATAGCGGCATAGAACAGTGCCAATGCTTTGTGGATGGCGCTGCCAAGCACCAGGTGCGCGGGCGTGTCCTCGGGCGGGCGGCCTTCCACGTAGTGATACCAATGCTGCCGCGGGCAGGCCTCCAAACACCGTAGGGCCGAGGCGCTGGCATGCAAGTCGACGCGCTCGGTGCGCAACAACTGCAGCACGCTACTCATGCTGCTTTCCCGGTGGGAAGGCTCTCGCCGCCTCGTTGCTTGCGCACGGTGACGAGCAGCTCATCGATGAGCGTGCTGGCGAGCTTACGGTCGGCATACTCGACGTTGACGCCATGCACCTCGCGCACGTGGTCTCGGTAGCTAGACCACTGCCCGCCCACTTGCTCCACGAGCTCGTGCAGCTTTGCCATCTGGGCGCTCGTCACGCGCCCGTTGCCCTGACCGCGACCGTTCTCGTTGGTTGCCACCGGCGTGCGTGTGACGCTACTACGTCCCTGGGTCTGACCCGGCTGCCATGGTTTGGCTTGCGCCCCTGGGTCGGCGTCGACCTCGTGGGTTGGCAGGTTGTCGTCATCGAGCACCCCGGCATAGGCCTGCCAACCACAGCCGAAGAATGCCGCGACCTTCTTGAAGCCATTGGTAAACGCGCCCTTCTTGGCATCGGCCTCCGACGCCGCGGTGTGGCCACCTGTGCCGCTCGCCTCGGCGAAGGGAACGAAGACACCGTTCTGCCAGGCACCCAATTGCATCGTGAGGTCGCACGTGGCCTCAACCATCGCATAGCCACTGCGCGTCTCACGCTCGCGCACGGCGAACTCTCTGGTGACGCGAAAGCCGCCAACACCCAACACCTCATTCAGGCGGTTCACGATGTACTGGTACTTGATGCCGGTGGTGTCGTAACCACGCCGCGTCACCGACGCCTTGGTGCGCTCGACCGCATCCTCGGGAAACGGTGCGGCCAGCCGACGATACAATTCTCGCAACTCCTCAGGTGTGTACATGAGGCTCTTGCTCCTTTCTTGAAGACTGAGATTCAGCTCGCGACGAAGAACTCTGCGACGGCGTAGAAAACGTCCTCGAACCACGGCCGCGGTGCGCGTGGTCGCGCCAGGTGAGAAGCCTGACGAGGCCTCTGTTGTTCGGCAGCGGTCGCCACCGATAGGGCCACGGGCAAAGACACGGTCAGGACACCCGAGGTGCCAACGGGCTTCCTTTGGTCTCGCAAGAGAAACCTCCCGTGGTGGCCGCCCTCATTGATGTATTCGACCACGAGGCATTCGTTCTCCAAGGTCGCACGTACGCCCTGGCATCGCTTCAGCGGTGCTAGGATCCTATGAAGGCGGGTGCGCGGGAACGACCAGGTCAACTCGCCATGGGTCAACTTGAGCGCGTCGAAGGCCGGCAAGCAGACGAGGTCTGCGAGCGCTTTGGCACTCAACGAGAGGCCTGACGCCGCCCGATGAGCGCTGTACTGCAAGCTCTCGGCGCGCTCGGCAAGCACACACGCGGTCGCTTGGCGTCGCTGCGCTCGTTGTTCAGCATCGTGGTTGTGCAATGCGTGCAACAGAGCGCGAACCTGGTCACGCAGCGGCAAATGGTTGAAGTGCTCAGCCGCCTCAGATGTCACGCCCAACACCTGTGCCGATGCTTGGTCGAGTTCCAAACGCGGCGCCTCGCCGCCGTTCTCAAGCACTGCTGCTGCGGCCTTGGTGCGATTGAGCAAGGCCTGCAGCGTTACAGCCCTCGCAACCACGGCGGCATTCCCGGTTGGTCGTACGGGTCAGGTGAGAAGTCTGGACTGTAGGGGGGCGCCGAAAGATTGCCCGGCCATGGCTCACCGTCGCTGGGCGCGCCTCTCCGGCGTCCTCGCACCCCGCCACCGGACTTGGACAAGACCCAGTAGCTCGGATCGTCGGCGGTTAGAAAGATGACTCCGTTCCAGGGGCCCGGGTCGGAGATGGTAACGTGAGGTGCCGCGCTGTTGACTGGTGTACGCAACTCGGAGTCCAGCCAACTCGTGAGCCAAACCGGTAAAGCCGCGAGACACTGCCCCACATATAGAACGGCATCGGTGTCGAAGACCGTGTCGGCAATGAAGTCGGCGACCAGCACTGGTAGATCCACGACGGATTCAGGTGTTCGTGCATGCATTCAGCCCTCCACGGTGGCGGGGTCCGGCAGCTACGCGCCACCGGGCCCCACCGCCCCGTCAGTGTTAGTCAGCGGCGCGACGACTCTCGATGAGCGATGCCACCACGCCAATGGCCGCACCGACGAGCAGGTGGCTCATGCCGCGCTTGAACTCCGCGTGACTGATGACCTTCTTGAAGAACTCACTCATGACACACTCCTTGGTTGCTGCGCCGATGAGGCGCGTTGGTTTGACCGCCAGCATCTGCTGGTGGTGACTGCACTCTGATTGTTGAAGCCGCCTACGCGACCCGCCGCTCTTGCAGGCCCATCACTTGCCCGGCGAGGTCTTGCAGCTCCAACGCCCGCCGGGGCTCCGCTTCTTGCGCCAAAAGGCCAAACACGTTGCCCAGACGGTAGGATGTGCCGATGCCATGTTTGGGACGTCCACCGTTGCCTGCCGCGACGGGCGGCAGCAGTTGCACGTCGGCGGTGTTGTACAACTCCAGCGACCGCTCGGCTTCGGCTTTGCTGAGCGCCGAGCGGCCCCGCAACGCCTCGACAGCCGCCTTGATGTTCAGCTCTTTGGTATTGGCTTCGCGAACTGCATCTAGCTTCGCTTGGATGTTGCGCGTCTCAAACAAGTGGCGCACGACATCGCGAGTAGCCGAGACCAGAGTCTCGGTGTCCAACGCGTGCGTGCGGTTGCTGTATTCGAGATCGTCCAAGCGCGACCCCAAGTGCACTTTGCGCAACAGGTTCTCGGCGATGGCTCCGTTCACGCAGATGAGCCGCTCCACGTAGAGCGCGATGCTGTAGGCGCCATCTCCGAAGTCGCTCGAACGCAAGATGGCGCCAATGCCCAGCACTTCGTTCGGCATGGGCTCAAACACTTGGGTCAACAGCACCTTCAAGTACACCTTGGTGTCGAGCTGCCGCGCATCTACCGGCACCGCCCCCATTGCCATCGCCTGGTCGATGAAAGCGTCCACGAGCGGCGCAGCGTTGAGGCGCTTGTAGCTCGACGACAGCCATCCCAGAAGCTCGTCTCCGACTGCCCGCGCCAGGTATTTCGTGTGGGCCTGCTTGCGATACCGATGCGACAGATTCAACGCCAGCAGGGCCGGGTCTTCATCGATCAAGGTGCTCACGTAGCGTTGTGGGATAGCGGCGCGATCGGCCAACTGCCCGAGCGCATGGGCATGCACCGGCAGCGCCCGTTCCACTCGCGGGAATCGCACGGCCACGCCCTTGTCAGCGGGTACAAACTCGGTGGCAGCGCTGGGCACGAGGTAGTCGGTGGGCACGGTACTCTCGACTTGGTCCAGCACGGCATCGATCATGCCGCGCCCGGCCTCGAACCGTTCCAATAGCCGCTCACGGGCCCGAGTCGCGATAGCGCAAGATGCCTCCTGGGTGCGCATCGTCTCCGTTACAGGTAGTGCAACAGAGGACATGAGAACCTCCCTTCGTTGGGGCGTTGGGCTAGGCGGCTAGCGACTCGTCTTCGTTGATTGGTTCGTTGTCTACGCGGAGCAGCTCGAAGGTTGCCTCGGCCTGTGTGTCGCGAGGCTGTGATGTGCCAGCGCGCAGCCGCTGTGATCGGATCACGCTGGGCGGCACCGCCAACATCAACCTGGTGCAGCCATCCACGCGCAGCACGAGCAGAGTCGCATCCCCGTCCTCGGCCGGGGGCACGGCTTCGAGTTGCAGGTGCGCATCGCGATCGATGGCGTCGAGAACATCACGAGCAATTGCCGACAGGGCGTGGATGGGATTGGCACGGTTCGGGCGCGAGCGCCGCGGCCGGCACGCAACTGCCGTCACCACGCTGTCGGGCAACGGCCCGGCGACTTCTTGGAGGGAAGCGCACAAGGGTCTGGCATTACTGCGGTTGCAGCCGCCGTTGCTGGTAGTAGTCATCACGGTCTCCTGGTTATGGTTGGTAAAACGAACGTCGAGTGACGTCGCTCACCTTCCTTATGCGGAAAACGGGGGGGTGGATTTTCAAGACGGGAGACCAGGGGCCGAGTCATGTTGATTTGTATCGCTGGCGACACCCATGGACAGCTCGACCGCCTCTATAAAGAGGTGCTGGCCTTCGAAGCAGCGCTCGGTGCGCGGTTCGCGTGGGTTCTTCACGTTGGCGACGTTGGTATCTGGCCCGACGTCACGCGTATCGACCGCGCCACGCGCAACCACGGCGACGTTGGTGACTTCCCCGTTTGGTGGGCTGAGAAGCGGCACGCGCCGCGACCCACCGTGTTCGTGAAAGGCAACCACGAGGACTTTGTGTGGCTCGACGAACAGCCCAGCACTGAGATCCTGCCCGGGCTTCACTACCTGAAGAACGGCAGTACGTTCGTCCTTACGCATGCGGGTGAGAGGCTCGTGGTGGGTGGCGTCGGCGGCTGCTACGGTCCGGCGCACTTCGAGCGGCGTAGTCAGAGCCTGCAAGGGTATGGGCGACGCCACTATACTCGCGATGAGATCGACGCGGTCACCCAGACGGGGCCGCTCGACATCCTGCTTCTGCACGATGCGCCCGGAGGCGTGCCGTTTGCCCGTGCCTTGCGCGGCGGAACGACCGAGAGCCAAGCGGTCGGTCTGGATCGCTTGTTAGAGCAGACGCATCCTCGCGTCTGTTTCTTTGGCCACTATCACGTCCGCATCGACACGTTGGTCGCGGGAGTGAGCTGCGTGGGTATGAACAAAGTGCCCTATCCCGGGTCGCTCATGGCGGTGGAGCTACCCAAGGCTGAGCCCACGTGGCGAAGGGTCGGGGAGTGGCCGCTCGACGGCGGCACTTCCGCGCCTTTGCACACTCCCTGACAACCGTCCGCGGGCCACGCCTCATAGAGCTGGTCGGTAGCCGCTGAACTCGCGATGCCGTGTCCCACGAGCAACGTGCAACAACGGCGAAGAGTGTTTCCCAACGACGTTTCCCAACCGTCAACGTCGCCTACTCAAGTGCAACCCAAAGCAGGCTCAAAGTGGGTGGAGTGGGATTCCTTTGGGATACGTAAAAGTCTCGTAGTTACAGGATGTTAAGCGGGTGTTTGGTGTGTTTCCCAAGCCGAGGGTCGCGAGTTCGAACCTCGTCGCCCGCTCCAATTCATTCCCGAATGATTCCCGTAAGTTACGCACACACGCTGCGATCGTGTCGGCGTGCAATTTGTCGTCGGGTAGCAACCGGGTAACAAGGGAACGAGATTCAGCCCCCACCGCGATGGCGGCGGGGTGTGCCTCAGCCTCGGGCTCGGGGGCTGTCGTCGCCCATACGTCAGCGACGGCGGCGCGCAGATCCTCCGCGAGCAAGTGGCCATAGGTGCCCGTGGTCGTGGTGACGCTCGCGTGCCGCATGATCCGCTGCACGCGATGTGCATCGACCCCGGCCCGCAACAAAACCGTGGCAGCAGAATGCCGCAGGTCGTGGAAGCGCAAACGACGCGGTAGCGCGTGAATCCACAGGCTCATGCCGCAGGTGGGGCACTGGCGCGGCGCTCGATCGAGATACCGCCAGGTGTGTTCCTTCCGCTTCTGCCCTTTGCACCGGCGACACACGTGATCGTAGCCGTCGACGATGCCGGCCCGCCCAAGGGCGTAGCGCAATACCTTCTCTGGGTCGCAGTCCTCGGTGCGCATGCTGCCATCGGCGGAGGGGAACAGATACGGCCCGGGAGTCTTCAGACAGGCTTCGATGTAGGGCAGCAGCGGCGGGGGAATCGGCAACACGTCGGCGTGTTTGCCCTTGGTGGTGTCATGGTCATAGGACGCGCCCACCGTAAGCAACTCGCGCGACAAGTCGACGTCGCTCTTGCGTAGCCCCGCGGCCTCGCCCTTGCGCAACCCAAGATAGGCGCCCACGGCCATGAAGCCCTGCCACTCGCTCGATACGTGGGCGAGCATGACCGGTACCTCTTCGGCGCTCAACGTCAGGTAGGCCCGCTTTGGCACCTTGCGCGCTTCGGTATCCGCAACCGGGTTGTTCCCCTGCCACTTCCCTGCCTTGCGTGCCTTGTTGAAGGCCGTGCGCAGGTAGGCGCGCACATGGTTCACGGTGCCGGGCGCCAACTTGCGGGCGCCATCGGTCCCTTGGCGTTCGAGCATGCGGAAATGATCTTCGAGGCGTTGCGACGTGGCGCCCATCAACGACGAGTCAGCCAATGGTGTGCGCATGACGTTGCGTTGCAGGCTCGACTCGGCCCGGACACGTGACGGCTCGGGGCAATGGTTTTTGAGCCACCATGTGATCAACTCGCCCACGGTCATGCCGTTTTGCTGTGGCAGCGGTTCGAGGCCCCAGCGTTGTCGCTCGGCCTTGCGTTCCAGATCCTCAGCGGCCTTCTTGGCTGCGGCCTTGGTGGGCAGCTTCGTGGCGGTTGCGAGCCACGCACCCGTGGGACCCTTGAATCTCGCATACCAAACGCCGCGTTTCTTGTAGGCACTCGCCATGGCTCAACCCCGCGTCGGTGGCATCATGCCACAGTTCAGCGATCCTTGGTGAACGGAACCACCACGCGCGGCGCTTTTTGCTCGCGCACCCACGCCCGGATTGCCTCGGGCTCGAACCGGAGCGACTTGCCAACCCTCAAAGTCGGCAAGGTGCCATCGGCTGCGCGCTTTTGGACCCAGCTTTTGGACATACGGAGGAAGGCTGCCACGCCATCCACATCCCAAAGAGGTGTCGCGGTGCTGTTGAATTCGTACTGTTGCATTGCAGATCTCCTCGGCGTCGCCGCTCGCATTGCCATGCCGGAGCTGGGCTTCGATGGGCCGCGCTTTGTGCCGATGCAGGCCGTATCCATTGCCTCTAGAACTTCCGTTTTCGTCCGCGTGCGATAACTGGTTGGGTCGCGGTCCGCTGCGGCCCGCCCCGGACACCTCCAGCTGGCTGTGCAGTGCTAAGAGAGTTCCCGGCACGTAGCTCAGGCAGAAGCGCAATGCCGTTGTAGACCCCGTGGCGACTGTCGCCATTGCGGGGACGCACGCGGCGAATCTCGGGGACTGCCGCCTTTAGATCACGACCAAAGGTCTGCGCCGTTCCGGGGTGCTCGCGACCCTGGGAATCAGCCCACGACTGCCAGGCGCGGAACATCGCTTCACAACTGACCGACTTAGCCGAGCCAACGCTGCAGCATTCGCGAACAAAGAGCGAAATGGGGCTTCCCAGCTCTGCGAGTTCGTCTATCGCCTCTCTGGAGGATTCGGGCTCGACAAACCTGCCCCGCGCGCGCAGCCTATCAAGGCCATCGAGCGCCCAGTTTAAAATGCCGGGAAGCTCGTCTAAGAGCCGTGCGGTCAGGTCCGGGTCTTCCTTGCGAAAGAACGATCTCGTGAGCGTCAGGATCAGAAATCGCGAGGCAAGCGCTCCAGAGTCGTCGTTGATGCGTGGAAGCTCGTTCGTCAAGATCACGATGCGCGTTGGCAAACGACCCGTCCACGGCGTTCGGTGTTTGATGTCGCCGGTCAATGCATCCTCACC
>JAKLEG010000237.1 GCA_022703175.1 Myxococcota bacterium
CATCCGCACACCGGACGTTATCGGTCGTGATGCGGCGCAGGTGCGCGAGAAACGCATTGCGTCATATCAAAAAGTACCTTGGGTCCCAAAAAGTGCCGGCTGAGGATCGTTACTTAAGGATGCACTTATGGAAGTGCGCCTCGCCCTGGGGCGGGTAATAGAATTAATGTTAATGAAAACGGTAGATTACGACAGTGTCATGGGGATCGGCAGGCGCCGGTTGTCAATCAGGCGGGTGCTACCAAAGAACACGGCCACGGCAGCCACGGCCTCGCGGTTCAGCTCGGCCACCGGTTCCAAGCTTTGCGCGTCCACGATGCTGGCGTAATCCACTCGGGCGCCGGGTGTGGCTTCAAGGCGCTGTCGGAGTGTGTTTTCGAGTTGTCGGGCGTCCCGCGCGCCATTTTGCACCTGCTGGGCGATGTCGCTCAGGCTTTGGTTTAAGGCTCGCGCCTGTAGACGCGCCGCGGGAGTCAGGTAGACGTTGCGGGAGCTCATCGCTAGGCCATCTGGTTCGCGCACGGTCGGTACGCCCACGATTCGGGTGGGGAGCCAAAGATCTTGAGCCATGCGCCGCACCACCGCCAGCTGTTGGAAATCCTTCTCTCCGAAAATGGCTACGTCAGCCCGGGTGACGTGGCACAGCATCAGCACCACGGTGGCCACGCCGCGGAAGTGCCCAGGGCGGGAGGCACCGCACAGGCCAGTGGCCAGGCGTTCGGGGACCACGTAGGAGTCGAAGCCCTGCGGGTAGAAGGCGTGAGCTTCGGGGGCAAACACCACGTCCACCCCGGCCTCGCGCAACTTGGTGACGTCGCCGTCAAAGTCACGCGGATAACGAGCCAAGTCCTCGTTGGGACCAAACTGCGTGGGGTTCACGAAGATCGATACCACCACCCGGTCGCCTTCATCTTGGGCGCGGCGCACCAACGCCAAGTGCCCGGCGTGCAGGTAACCCATCGTGGGGACTAAGGCCACCCGTTGACCGCGGCGGCGTTGTTCTTCGGCCCACGCCGCCATCGTTTCTGGATCTTTTAGAGTCAACGTCTCGCGCATCCGTGCAGACTCCGTTAGTCGCCGCAACTGTAGAGCGGGGTGCAAGGTTGCGGTTCGGCAGGCTGCAGAGGTTTCGGTCCGACCCCGAAACTGTGCGCCTCGCTGGGGAAGATGCCGGCTTTGACGTCATCGGCGAAGGCCGCCACAGCCGCTTGGATGATGTCGTGAAGATTAGCGTATTGCTTTAGGAATTTTGGTTTGAATTGAGGATTCAAACCGAGCAAGTCGTAGCTTACCAGCACTTGGCCATCGCAGTTGGGTCCGGCGCCGATGCCAATGGTCGGGATCTGCACAGCGGTGGTGATGTCGTAAGCCAAATCGCGCGGGATGCTCTCCAGGACCAACGCATAACAGCCCGCGGCCGCAAGCTTGCGGGCATCCTCTACGAGCAGTCGCGCGGCGTCGGGTTTGAGTCCCTGCACGCGAAAGCCACCCATTTGATGCACGCTCTGCGGTGTGAGACCGATGTGGCCCATCACCGGGATGCCGGCGCCAACAATTTTTTGGATCTGCGGCACCACGCAGGCACCGCCTTCGAGTTTCACCGCGTGAGCGCCACCCTCTTTCACGAGTTTGCCCGCGGCGACCAAGGCCTCTTCGGCCGAAACCTGGTAGCTCATGAACGGCAGGTCGGCGACCAAGTGGGCTCGACTGAGGCCACGACTCACCGCGGCGGTGTGGTAAACCATCTGCTCCAGCGTGACGGGCAGGGTGGTTTTGTGGCCTTGCACCACCATGCCTAGGGAATCACCCACCAACACTGCGTCCACCATCGGATCGAACAGTGCGGCAAAGGTTGCGTCATAGGCGGTGACCATCACCAGGCGTTCGGCGCTGCCCTTGCGGGCAAGAATATCCAAGACCGTGATCGGATTCTGCTTTGCTGCCATGTCGCCTCCGTCTCGGTCCCAAGGCGGGATCCAAGCGGTTGCAGGTTAGAAGGCCCGCGCACTCTCGTTGCCACGCTTAAGGCTCCGATAGGGAGTCCCCTGGTGTGGGCGAAGACGTCAGGCGCGACGTAAGGTAGCGGCCGCGACGGCCGATCGCAAGCTACTTGCCGTGATTCATATGTTTGGCCAGCGCCTCCGGAATCGGGCCATCCAAAGGTTCACCTAGGCGTGCGCGAATTTCGCTGAGGAGCTTCTTGGAGATGTCGTCGCTGTAGCCGACGTTGACCATCGCGACCTTGCCGTCCGCGGCCACGAGATAGACGCATGGGAGCTTGGAGATGAAGTAGCGTTTGGCCACGATGTTGAAGCGATCAGAGACCACCGGGAACGTGACGCCATGCTTCTGTGCGAGCGTCTTGGCAATTTCGATATCCTTGTCTTCTTTATCGATGGTGATGGAGGCGATGAGCAGACCTTTGTCTTTGTACTCTTTGTACAGCTCTGCCAAGAACGGCATTTCGCGTTTGCACGGTTCGCAGTAGGTGGCAAAGAAGGTGAGGAGCACGGCCTTCTTCGGGGTCTTGGCGTGGTCACCCACATATTCGTCGAGACGCAGCCATGCGGTGCCTGCTTCGGTGGGGTTCAAGGCCTTGAGCGAGAAGGCGTTAACGGCTTCGCCTACGTCGTAACGGTCCTTCGTGGCGGCGGACGCCGTGCCCTGGTGTGTGAACAGCGCCAACACAACGGCGACCACCAGGGGCCGGGAGGATCTTTGTTTCATGGGGTCACCATGACATACGAGGCCAGTTCGGGCCAAGCGCTGCTGCGCCAACTCCTTGCTCGCATTTTGGAAGACAGCCTATACTCCCGCCATGCCGAAGATCCTGATTGTCGAGAGTGAGCCGCCGCTGGCGAAAACCCTGAGTGAGGCCTTTCAAAAGAAAGGCATGACGAGTGTGTTGACCGGGGATGGCGGTGAGGCGCTGAATCTGGCGCGCTCGGAGCGACCGCAGCTCATTATCCTGTGCGTCGAGCTGCCGCGCGGCAGCGGTTACTCGGTGTGCAACAAGCTGAAGAAAGACCCAGAGCTGGCGGCGATTCCGCTGATTCTGACCTCGGCGCAAGCCACCGAAGAGACCTTTGAGCAGCACAAGAAGTTGCGCACGCGGGCCGAGGCCTACCTCAAGAAGCCGTATGGCACCGATGAGCTTTTGATGCTGGCCATGGAGTACCTAAAGGGGACCATGAACGGCGTGGCTGCGCCAGCCAAAGATGAGATGGAAGTAGAAGTGTCGGTGGATGACCTGTCGGTGGACACCGAGGATGCCGCCAATCAACTGTCCGGCGACGATGAAGCGTTGAAGACCACGGCGATGCGTGTGCCTGATGCGACTCGTTTGGCCGCAGCATCGGCGGCCGCGTCTACGGCGCGGGAGTCTGTGGTTGCAGAGCCTTCAGAGGAGGCTCCAGCAGCCGCGCCCCGTCGTCCTACGACCAGCTTGGTGTCAGATGCCGAAGGTGAACGCCTGCGCGGCGAGGTGCGTCAGCTGCGCCAAAAGGTGCAACGGCTGGAACAAACGCTGCAGGAAAAGGAGCTCGAATTTAACGATCGCTTGTTGCAGGAAAGCTCCCGCGGGCGCGAATCCGTAGAAATCAAGAAGAAGCTGCAGGTCGTTGAGCGCGATATCGCCAAGCATCAGCAAATCGCGGAGAAGGCCACCGCCGAGGCTGAGAAGTACAAGACCGAGTTTAACCGCTTAAAGCAAGAGGCCGACGTCTCTGAGCAAGATCGGCAACTGCTGTCGGACAAGATGGGGCAGCTGGTTGACAAGGTTAAACAGCTGGCGGCCGAGCGGGACAAGCTACAGGCTGAATTGACGCGCTTGGATGGCGAGCACGACGTTCTTAAGGCGGACGTGGAGAGCGCTCAAAAGGTCAAAGAGAAGGCGCGCAAAGCCGTGGATATCGCCGTGCAGCTCATCAATGAGACGGGTCTGGTGCAGTAGCCACGTCGAGCAGCGGGTCCAGGTCGACAAACAATCGTCGGATATCGTCCATTAGTATCGCTTGCGGTCGGCAGCGCAGCACCATTCCGTCCAGGTACATGAAGCTGCGGATGATGCCGAAGATGCTACGCTCGAAGTGCATGCCCTGGTGTACGGCCAATTTGATGGTCTGCATCATCTGTCGCGTCAAGCTCACCTCGGCGACCGTCTTACCGGCAAAGTCGCGGTACAACGCGTGGAACAACCGGGTGAACTCGGCACTGGCGGAGGTGTTCAGCGGGGTCAATGACATGGCCTGCAGGGCTCCGATGGCCGTCGGATAGTCATACTCGGAGAGGGCGCGCAGAAAGCGGTGCAGTCCCACGCGGATGCGGGGGCTGACTTGGCCGACATAACCCGTGTCGATGAAATAGATGGCGTCGTGCGCGTGCATGACGTTTCCGGGATGGATATCCCCGTGGAAGGTGCCGACGACAAAGGTGTACACGCCGTGCAGATAGAACAACGCTAACAGGTCGTCATAACTGAGCTTTTCATGTTCGAGCAGCGCATCGAAGGTCTCTCCGGGGAGGTATTCGGAAACCAGAACGTTGGCGTTCGAGAGCTCGGGATACAGTTGGGCAAACGCCAGCCGACCCATGTTGTACTTGGGTGCGAGCGTGGTGGCGATAGCCTTCAAGGTCTTGTGGCCCTGGACCTCATGCCGCAGGTCCAACTCCGAGAGCGTGTAGGTTTCGATATCTTCCAGGATGCCTTCCGGATCGCCTACGCGCGCAAGCTTGGGATAGACGGTGGTCGCAAACCGCAAGAGCCGACGGAGGGACGCGACATCTTGCACGAAGGCCTCTCGAACCTCGCGTTTGACGAGCTTCACCACCACCGGCGTGCCGTCATTGAGCCACGCCCGATGCACCTGACCGACCGAGGCGGTGGCCAGTGGCGCCTCATCAATTTGTCCAAAGTGCGCCCGAAAGCCGGGAGGCGCGAGCCGGTCGAGAAGTTCGGTCACGGCGCTTGGCGGCACTGGCCGGGCGCGACGGTAGAGCTTGGCCAGGTGCAGGCATTTCTCGCGGTCGACAAAGTCGATGCGTAGCGCGTGCATCTGGCCGATCTTTACAGCCACCAAACCCAGCGACTCTAGCCAGTCGAGATCGGGGAGGGGGCCGCCTTTGCGGTAGATGCTGTAGATGAGGCGCGCGAATTGCCAGCCGTTCATGGGGGTCCCACAGAGCTTCTGGGGTAGTTCCTGCGCCGTTGTCTCTTGGCGTAAGAGCTTAGGTTGGCCATTGCGGCCGCGCACGGCAAGTTGCGATGGCGCGCTTGCGGCCCCATGTTTACTTGAGGACGACACGGTGTTGCCAACGATGCCACGTGGGGGTTTGTGATGTGGGTGATAGCTGGGTTTGTCAGCGCAAGCGTTGTGCTCGCAGGTGGTGCCGACCTAACGGTGTTGATCCAAGGCGCCCAAAGTGACGCCGGCACGGTGGCCGTGACGTTGTTCGACCGAGCCGAGGGTTTCCCGATGGATGCGAGCAAGGCCCAGCGGGTGCAATGGGCGAAGCTGACCGAGCGTCAAGCCAAGGTGCTGTTTGCGGAGCTGGCACCCGGGACTTACGCCGTGGCGGTGTTCCACGACCAAAACGGAAATCGCAAGCTCGACACAAATTTCCTGGGGATCCCCAGCGAGCCAGCAGCCGCTTCGCGCCAGGCCAAGGGCAAGATGGGGCCGCCCAAGTTCGCGGATGCCGCCATTACACTCGGGCAGGGGCCACTAAGCATTGTCATCAACCTCCCTATCGACTAGGCCCGGGCGCGACGGTGGACGTCCGACCGGCGAGCGCCTATGCTGCGGCGTCAGGAGCATTGTTGTGCCTCACGAAACTCTCACCACCGGCGAGTTGGCCAAACGTGGCCAAACCACGCTGCGCACGATTCGTTACTACGAATCCGAAGGGTTGTTGCTGTCCGAACGCACCGAGGGCGGCCATCGGGTGTTCAGCGCCGAGGCGTTGAGTCGCCTGCAACTGATCCGTGATCTGCGTTCCCTCGATTTCTCTATCGAACAGATCCGGGTGTTGTTGAGCAACTGGGAGCGGGCGCGCACGCCTGGGACGGTGGGGTTGGATGACCGTAAAGACGTGCTGGTCGGCATTGCTAAGGATTTGGAACAAAAACTGACCGAAACCGAGGAGCGGCTGCGGGTATTGGAGCGGGTGCGCGGCGAGTTTGTTGCGGCACTGACGGTGCTGCAAGGCTGTGGCCCCTGTCACGAAGCGCCGGGCGGCCCAGTCTGTCCAACGTGCCACAACCTCATGGACCGGCCGCGCTCAGGACTCATCGACGTGCTCTACGAGTTGACTGGGAGGACCCCAACGACGCCCGACAAGCGTGCCAACCTGCTGCAGCTTGCACCCCATTCGAAGCATTCTGAGCGGCGTTAGGGCGCGTGAATGTTCGGCTTTGCGCGCGCCAAGGCTCGATACCGACTTAAACGTTGGGTCAAAATCTTCTATCATCCTGGCTACGCTGCGCCGCAGCTCATTAAGGCTGCGCGGGTGCCCAACCTCCAACTCGATCGCGCAGAGCTGGTGCTCGAAACCCTGGCGGCGCGCGGTTTGCTCGTACCCGGCTGCGTCAAGGCGCCTCCCGTGGCAGCGAGCGCCGACCTCCTCACCGTGCATCCGTCCAGCTACCTGGAGGAGAGCTCGCGTCCGGAGACGCTCTCTCACATTTTCGGGCTTA
This sequence comes from Myxococcota bacterium, assembly GCA_022703175.1. Taxonomy (GTDB): domain Bacteria; phylum Myxococcota; class XYA12-FULL-58-9; order XYA12-FULL-58-9; family XYA12-FULL-58-9; genus JACRCV01. The sequence goes on from JAKLEG010000237.1 coordinate 6,695, forward strand.
CGCCTGAGTGGATTGATGTGGATGAGCTATTGACCGCGCAGCGCTTGGCGGTAGGCGGCACGGTGGATGCCGCGCGCACCGCGGTGGGCATTGGCCGTGGGGCGGTGGCGTTGAACCTCGGTGGCGGTTTTCATCACGCCCAGCCCAGCAAAGGTAGTGGCTTCTGCGTCTACAACGACGTGGCAGTGGCCATTGCGGTGCTGCGCCGCGAGGGTTTCACCGGGCGGGTGGCGATTATTGATTTGGATTTTCATCCCGGGGACGGCAACATCGTGGCGTTCGCCCAAGACGCTGCCGTGTTGACCTATGGCATCAGCGGTGCGGTATGGACACAGATTGCCGCGCAGGCGTGCCAGGAGCTGGTGTTACCGGCCGGAACCGACGACCACGCCTATTTAGACACGCTGGAACGCACATTGCCGAAAGCCCTGTTGGACCACCGCGTAGACCTGGCCTTCTACGTGGCGGGCAACGACGTCCTCGCGGGGGATTCGCTGGGCAATTTTACATTGACCCCCCAAGGGGTGCTTGAGCGCGACCGCCGGGTGGTAAACGCCGTGCGCAACCTAGGGGCGCCGCTCGTTATTACGTTGGCCGGTGGCTACAGCGCTGGCGCGTGGCAATGCACCGCCAACTTATTGCGCTGGTTGCTGACGGATTCGTTGCGCGCGCGCGCTCAGCGGGCGCCGGATTTGCGTAGCCACTATGTCAAAGTCTTTTCCACCATTTTGCCGCACGAGTTGCAGCGCGCTGCCCCCGATGATCTCACGTTTACCGACCAGGACCTTCTAAGTGATCTCACCGAAACGCCGCGGCGGCGCTTGATTTTGGATTTCTACACGCTGCAGGGGATTGAATTTGCGTTTGAGCGCTATGGGGTCTTGCGCAAGATCCGTCGGCGGGGTTACGCGCCGTTGCGCTTTGAAGGGGATCCGGACGACCCGGTGCGCCAGGTGATTCGCATTCGGGGGCAGCGAGGGGACGACCTGGCGTGGCATCTCCTCGTCGAGATTGGCGCCCGCCGCCGCATGGTATGCGTACCTACAGAGGTGAGTCGCAACGGCGAGACTGAGATGTTAAGCGTGGAGTGGCTGTTGCTCCAGGATCCCCATGGGGTGTTTTCGGTGCGTCGCCCACAGCTGCCTGGCCAAGAGTTTCCCGGCTTGGGCATCGCCGAGGACATGCACGAGTTGTTTGCGCGCGTGTGCGTGCGTTTGGGACTTGCGGGGGTCGTGGAGCGGCCATCCCACTACCACATGGCTGCGCGCTTGCGGGACAAGCGGCGCTTTTTGGACGCGCGGGTGGAAGGACGTTTTCAGGCGATGCGCGCCGTGCTTCAAGACTTGGACCTCGCGGAAGCCTCCCACGCGGTTGGCGAGGGACGATTATGCTTGGCCCACGGTGAACCGCTGTTGTGGGAGCCTGACAACCACGTGCATCCGGTGCACGAGCGTTTGGCGCTCTACTTTGACTCGCCCGGTTATCGCATGGCCGTCGAGAACGAAAAAAACCTTTTACTTACAGCAGGTTTGCGGGTCCGACCGCGGCGCTAGTTACCGCTTAGGGCGACCTGTTGAGACAGCGTCGCGGTTTGAATGGCAAGCGTGGCAGTTTGTGTGCCGACGGCACTGGGGGCGAAGGTTACCAGGATTTCGCGGTCGCGGCCGGGGCGCAGCCAAAATGGACCGTAACCCAGCGATTCCACGCGAAACGGTGCTGACTTTGGGGTGAGGGCCACGTCGGTGAGGGTGACCACTTGGTCGCCCGGGTTCGTGAGAATAATCGGCAGGGTGCGGCTGCTGCCTGGGGAGACCGGGCCAAAGTTCAAGTTGGTGGGTGACACCGCGAGCCCAGGTTGGCCGGTGTCCCCCCCGGTTTGTGAGCTGAGTTTGGCGATG
>JAKLEG010000238.1 GCA_022703175.1 Myxococcota bacterium
AGGCGATTCTATTGTCATTTTTCGCAACCTACTGTGAGCCCTGCAAACGCGAAATGCCGTTTCTTGCGGCGTTGTACAACCTCTACAAGGACAAGGGGTTGATGGTGTTATCGGTGTCGATCGACAAAGAAGCCGAACAGATCGAGTTCGTGCGCAAGTTGGCCAAGGACAGTGGCGTGGTTTTTCCTGTCTTGTCCGATCGCTTCAACATCGTGGCCAAGCGCTACTACATCGCCAAGTTGCCCTGCGTGTACCTGGTTAATGGCGAGGGCAAGGTCTCGATGGTGAACGTCGGCTATAACGACGACATCTCCAAGACGCTGCTCGACAGTATTCGCAAGGCGATTGGTGAGGCGACCTCCGATCCGGTGCCTGAGGCATTGGCCCGCTACATGACCGGGCACGCAGGCCCCGCCACCGTGGACGCAAAGATCGAACCCCCTGCGGACCCGCCGACCGGTGATGGCAAAGTCGAAGCCGCTGCCGAGGGCGACACCAAGGCCAAAGGCAAGGGCAAGAACAAAGGTAAGGGCGGCAAGGGCAAGGCGCCTAAGACCAAAAAGAAGAAGTAGGTTCAGCGACGATGTTGCCGCGTTTGGCTCGCACGGTTTCGCAGGTTGTGTTCTTTTTGCTCGTCGGCGTGGCGATCGCCTATGCCGGAAGCCAAAGCGCCGTGGTCGAGGTTCCATGGGATGAGCGTCTGGCGCGGACGCTCACCGGCTCTCTCAGTGGTGGTCGCCAATGGGTGGCGGGCTTGGCCGCTTTCTTGGGCGGTCTCGTTACCGCTTTTACACCGTGCGTCTATCCGCTCATTCCTATTACCGTGCGTTATTTTGGCGGCATGAATCGGGCCAGCCGTCGTCAGGTGATCGGCCTTGCCCATACCTACGTGGCAGGTATGGTGCTCTTGTACGCAGGTTTGGGAACGGCCCTTGCGGCCTCGGGCATGCTGTTCGGCGCGGCGCTCGCCAACCCCTTTGTGAATTTTTCCATCGCGCTGTTGTGTGTCGTGATGGGGGTGTCGATCCTGGGCGCCTTCACGCTACAGTTACCGGCCGAATGGAACACCCGCTTGTCGCAGGTGGGCGGTAAGAGCTTCGGTGGGGCGTTGCTTATGGGGTTGGTGTCGGGGCTCATCGCGGCACCGTGTACGGGGCCCGTGACTGCGGTGATCTTGGCTGTGGCCGCCACCTCGGGAAAGATCCTAACTGGGTTTGTGCTGATGACCTGTTTTGGCATTGGCCTGGGCACGCCGTTCTTGATCCTTGCGGTGTTTGCTGGTGAGCTGCAAAAGATTCCGGCGGCTGGCCCTTGGATGGATCTGGTGAAGGTTTTGCTGTCGACCGCAGTGTTTGTGGTCGCAGCGTACTTTCTGCGCCTTGCGTGGCCGGCCTTTGGCGCTTCGATCAAAGACGTGCCTTATGGTGGCTTGCTGGGTTTGATTTTCATCGTCGCGGGGTTGGGATCGGGGGCGTTCTTTCTGTCGTTGTTTGGCCGACCTGCAGAGGCGTACCTAAAGATTGGTGCCGTGGTGCTGCTCACGGGGGGGCTGGTCATTGGGTTGTTTGGCAGTCGCGTTACGACAGCCAATCCTGGCGTTGCAGGCATCGAATGGGCAAGCGACCATGAGGTCGCCTGGGCCCGTGCTCGTGCCGAGAACCGGCCGATGATCGTGGATTTCACTGCCGAGTGGTGTTTGGCCTGCAAGGAGCTCGAACACCGAACCTTTGTTGATGAACGGGTCCGTGCGGAGATGGGCCGTTTTGTGACGGTGCGCGTGGATGCCACCGAGCTTACGCCCGCCATCGAAGCGTTGTTTTCCCGCTACGGCGTCCAAGGTCTGCCGGCTGTCGCATTTGTTGACTCCAAGGGAGCGATCTTGATGACGCCGCGTGTGACCGGTTTTATGAGCGCCGCACAGTTTGTGCCGATCCTCACGAAAATTCAGTAGCTGCCTCATTTTTTACAGAACCAAGTCAGGTTTAAAGGTCGTCGTCGCTGTAGCGGTGGCCTGCGGTTGGCCAGTTGGCCAGGTCGTGTTGCAGAATTTCGCAACAAGGGCTGGTTCGCTGCCGAGAATCTTTTATGATGATAACAGGGTGGAGTGTCACCCAATGTTGTTGAGGAGTCTGTTATGGCGATCATCGGGACCCGGAATGTTGGCGGGAATGATTGTTCAGAATACCGTATCGAGCGGGGAGACAGCCTCTGGCGCATTGCGAAGCGCGAACTCAAGCTTACCGACAACCATGCGATCAACTCGTTCATCGACGAGGTGGTGCGACTCAATGGGCTGAATGGTCCATCGTTTATCCAGGCGGGCGCAACGTTGTTGTTGCCTACCAAGCTGGCTGGCAAAGGTGGCAGTGTGGGGGCACCTAGCCAATCTTTGCCGCCGCCCGACGCATCAAAGGGGGCGAGTTCTGCCAAGCAAGCTGCGGCCCAACTGGTGGTGGATGACGTGCCAGCCAACGTGACCCGCTTGCGCGATCGTTTTGTGTTGCGCATGCTGACAGCACTCGCCAAGACGCCCGACGTCGCCGCCGATCTTGTGCAGGCAGTGCCAGGTACCCAAATGGGGTCGGGTCGGTTCGCGCACGTGCGGTTTGCCGATGTTCAGGCTATTGCCAACGTGTTGCCCGAGCCCGCGAGCGGCCTGGCGTATGCCATCGACGGTTTGGATACGATGCCAAGCAAACACGCACTGGCGGCTGCGCAGATCATCATCACCAGTTTTCAATCGAAGGGTGCTGCCACAGAAGGGTCGACGGAGGTCGGAGTCGTGAGTGCGCCCACGGCCCAGCTCTCGGGGTTCTGGCGCGACTTCATGGTCGCGATCAATCCCAAGGTTTATCCGGCGTTAGCGGACGGCAATTTGACGCTGCCCGCACTCGACCTGAGTCTCGAAGAACATCTGGACAAATGGGGTTTCACTGAGCGCAATCTGACGCCGCCCAAGACCGTGACCCACTGGCGCTACGTGCAGACTGCCGATGGTCACACCACCAAGCAGAGCGTCAAATCGGTTTCGTTTGAGCAGCTGGTCCGCCGCGCAACAGTGAAGACGTTGGTGCCGCCAGCGTTGATCAAGGCGGTGGTGCGCATTGAATCGGCCTTCGACCCGACCATCAAGAGCAGTGCCGGGGCCGTAGGCTTAATGCAGCTGATGCCGTCGACGGCGAAGCTCATGCAAGTCAGCGATCTACGCAATCCTGAGCAGAACGTGTTGGCCGGTTCAGCTTTCCTCGCCGAGCAACTGAACAAGTTTGATGGCGACATTGCCCGAGCCTTATCGGCCTACAACGCAGGGCCATTGAACCAAACGATCTGGAACGAAATCTTGGCCGATGCCACGCTCACCACCGAGGAGGCTCAGTGTAAGCGTTTCCTGGAGCGCTACCAACGTGAAGTGAAGGGGCGTCGTGGCTACACGGTGCCTGCCAACTCGCGCTGGCTGGCGCGCACGGTGGCGTTGCAAAAGAGCAGCCTGGTCAAGAGCGCCGTACCCTTCGAGGAAACCAAAGCCTACGTCGACAAGGGCTTGGCCGCCTACCGTTACTACGCTGCCGAGCAGCAGGCCGCGCACATTTAACTACCTCCGCTCCGATCCGTATTATTGGGTTCCTCTACGCCGTAACGGTGGATCCCTCCTCGGTCCTCGTGGCAGATCTGTGCTAAAGAAGCAGGTAAGAATCGTGCAGGTTGGGGTGAAGGCACCGTGACCTCGCTACTGGAACCTGGAGGCCGAGGGGCATCATGGTCGACATCTGGAGTGGTATTGGTGCTGAGCTATCGAAACCAAGTGGCGAATGGCTCTATCGCGTCGGCGGCGAGGTGCGCGGGCCGGTTCCGATCAAGGTGTTGGCTGAGAAGTTGATCAAAGGTGAGTTGTCCTTGACGACGCCGGTGGCCGTAGAGGGGGGCGATTTCTATCCGGTCGTTCAGGTAACGGCCTTCGCGGTGCACATCACCGAGGCCAAGAAGGCCGCGCGCAAGCGCAACGCCATCAAGATGCGGCGCGTGATGATGGTGCTCGGCCTGATGCTCATCGCGGGCGGCGGCGTCGGGGGTTTCTTCATCTACAAGGAATACAAGCAGGATGCGCACGAGCGTGTGTTGGCCGAGAAGAAGCGCCTCGACGATGAGCGCCTGAAAGAAGAAGAGCGTCAAAAGCGCGGCAAGCTTGAGCTGGTGGCGCTCGTGACGCTGGGCACGGCTGAAGAGGTCAAGATCAAGGCGGAACCCAAGCGGGGCGTTGCTCCCAAGTCCAAGGGCATCACGAAGCCTGGTAGCAAGGAACCGGTCGAAGAGACCCCAGCGGGCAAGTCGGACCAGATGGTCTCCTCCTGTGAGCGTGGCACCAACGATATTCTTGGGGCCTTGAGCAAACATGTAAGCAAATTGAACGTTTGCGTTGTCGAAGAGAAGAAGGGGCCTGAGGGTAACCTCCTGCCGGCGAAGCTCGTGATCGAGTTCGTCGTGCGTCCTGATGGTAAGGTTGTCGATTTTGGCATCGACGATCGGCACTATCGCACGGGGCCGTTGAAGAATTGTATGACCAAGGTGTTCAACACCATCAAGTATGACGCAGCCGGTGGCAGCAACTGCCCGGTCACCTTGCCGCTCAACATCGGGAGCTAGCGGATCCGTTCCAAGCTTGGCAGCGTCTGATCGTTAACGATCACCGCCGCGTCGTTGATGTCGATTCGGCGCTTGGGCCAATCGACGTAGATATTCATGTGACTCGTGCGTGTAACGGTTAGCTGCTCTTTGAGGAAACCAAACCGCGGATGCAGAACCTCCAAGGTCACAATTCCCGGTGCCACCAGCGCTGAACTCAGTTGCGGCGTTTCACCAAGCTCACGGCCGTTGATGGTCACCCGCGTGCGATGGCTGGCGCGCAAGGTGAGCTGTGCCTTGGCGGTAGCGCCCGGTAGCGTCAGCGTCGGCCGGGGCGTGGGAGGGGGTGCCGCAAAAAACGCCGCCCCGAACGCCGTGCCTACAATCAGAGCGGTCAGCGAGCCCCACCGGAGCCCTCGGGGAATACGGCGAAACAGCCGCCGCGTACGGCCCCGCAGTGTGGGTTTTTGCATTGCAATCAAGGTGGCGGCGCCGCTGACACGCTGGGCTTCGGGGTTAAGCGGATCCAGGACAAAAAGACGCTGCCGGATCGAGTCGCAGCGGATACCGTCTTGATCGCGCACCGCGATCTTCAGCTCTTTCACCAGGTGGCTGGCCGTGGCTGCACGGTCGCGCACCCGAAAGGCCTCCGGACCCAATTCAAAACCGGCCAGCGTTTCGCGCACATCGCCAGTGCCAAGATCGTTCAGCACATGGCGCATTGAGCGGCTGAGAACCTCTGCGCTCTTTGGCCGTTGGTCACGTTCGAGAGCGAGGCAGGCATGGATGACGCTGCACAGTTCGACGGAAAAATCGCCGCGCAATACCGACAGCGGCGTCGGATGGGTGTTCTGGAAGGCTTTCAGTAAGGCATACGGACTATCTGCATCAAATGGCAGTTTTAGCGTGGCCAGATAGTAGAGCATCGCACCCAATGCAAAAAGGTCGGCGCGCGAATCCAGGGCTTCGCCGGAAAGTTGTTCCGGCGCCATGAAACCAGGAGTGCCGACGATGTCTGTGCGGGGGGAGGCGGCTGCGCGTCCAAACGGGTTGTCGGCGGTGATCGCCTTGACGATGCCGAAGTCGCCCAAGACCAGGCGTCCTCGGTCGACGAAGACGTTCTCCGGCTTCAGATCGCGATGGATGATACCGGCCTTGTGCGCTGCGCCCAGAGCGTGGGCGAGTTCGCAACCAATCGCTGCGATGACCGATTCGGGCAGCGGATGGTGGTCTCGCGACAGGCGACCCACATGTGGGCCGCGCACATACTCCATCACCAGGTAGAGATAGGCGTCGGGAGAACCGCCGTAATCGTAAATTTCCACCACGTTGGGGTGGCGCAATGCCGCCAAGGCTCGCGCTTCGCGCTCAAAGCGGGTGCGGTATTTGGGGTTTTCGGCGAACTCCTTCTGCAAGACCTTGAGCGCGACCTCGCGTTGCAGCTTTGGGTCGAACGCCAAATAGACGCTGCCCATCGCGCCTCGGCCCAGGCCGCGGCGAACCTCATAACGTCCGATCACCGGGTTGGCCATGGGTTCAGTCGCCCGCTTTGGCAGGGGTCAGCGGTGCGACCTCGACGATGGTATCAGTTGGGCGGCCATAGCCCAGGTCATCCCGGACAATGCGCTCTTGGACTTCAGGACGACTGCGCAGCGCCCCGATCTCGCGTTGGAGCTTTTTCACCTCGGCCTCAAGCCGGGCGTTTTCTTGCCGCAAACTGACCAGGTCGGCGCGAGCCTTTTGGCGTTGGCTCCAGCCAGCGGCGCTGACCAACGTGCTGACAACCATCCCCAGGCTAACAAGCAGCAGCAAACCCACAAGGATGGGCTTCCGCCATGCGGGGCTAAAAAGACGCGCAAAGAACGACATCATTACTCTAGCGAGATTTCGCGTACCCGCTTCTTGAAGTTTCCGAATAGATTGAGACCGTTCTTGAACACCGCAGTGAAATCGCCATCCATCGTGCCGCCAGCCTTGAAGCTGTAGCTGTCGAAATGGAGTTGCCCGCCCGTCACCTCGGGATAGGCGATACCGTCGGCGGCCTCGCGTTCTACCGTAACCCGCTGCATAAAGACTTCGTCTTCGATATCGGAGTCGCCGCTGATCTTCATGTTCTCGGTTTCCAGCACCACTTTGCAGACCTTCTCGGTGCCTTCGCCGATGTCACGCAGATACTCGATGCGCAAATCGAAACCTTGCTTCACGATATCGACGCGGTCGAACTCCAACGAGAAGGACTGGTCGAGTGAGCCCCATAAATCGTTGTCTGGCTTGCCGCAGGCCGCCAGCCCAACAAGGGCGATGATGCCACACCAACGCATGCGCAACTCCTAGTTTTGGAAATGCCCCTGCGCCACCATCGCTGCGCCGCGGGTGAGATCTTGGAACGCCAACGTCGGTTCGCCAGTGGTCGGATCTAGTACCAACGTGGTGTAGAGGCCAGCCGATTTATCGGCCTCGTTGTAGAGGTCGAATTGCCACCACGCCAGGAGGCTGTCGCGGAAGGCGAGGCGAGGACGATCGCTCGATTGCGGGCAGGTCGAGTTCGGGCCGCAGTAGTAGTAGCTCGCCACTGGGTGATTTGCTGAGTCAAATGCCAACGCCGGATTTCCACCCACACCGGTGTCCACCAGCTGGCATTGGCTCCACGTCGCGCCGCCATCGGCCGTGGAGCAGTAATACAGTTCGTTGACCCGTACACCCGAGCTGTTCTTGGCGGCGTGGAACAGGAGCCCCACCGTACCATCGGGCGCGACCGCGAGCTGGATGCGCTCGCCGATATCCCAGGCATTGAACAAATTGGAGATGGGTGTTGCGACCCAGTCGTTGTTGTCCTTGCGCAATACCTGCAAGCCGCCACTCTTCTGGCCCGAGAAGGCGACGATTGCCGAGTTACCAGTGTAACGGAAGGCCGAGTAGATGCCTTGGCCGCTCCACGGGCGAATGCCAGAGAAACCACCGCTCGACTCCCATAACTCGATACCGGCGTGGTTCTGACCGTCTTCGTCCCAAAAGTTATGGTAGTCCATGTAGGCTACCCCAAGCGTACCGGTCGCTGATCGATCGATGGCCGCCCAGGCCCCGACGTCGGTGCCTGAGGTGCAGGCGGGGTCCACACAACAGGTCAGATTGGCGGGGGCGGGCACAGGACAAATGTTGCAGCAGTTGCCGCTCGCAGTTGCGGGGGCTGTGAGGCTGTAGCTGCTAGAGCCATTGCGGGTGGCGAGCACCAAGTCACCTGAGCCGCAGGAGGCTAGGCCCTCCGCACCAGCAGCAGTGGCGAACACCGGATGGCCTTGGTTGTCGATGGCCGCATCCAGGCCGAAGCGCGAGGTGACGTAAGCTACGCCGACGTTTTCAAGGGGCACGGTTTCGATGGCCCATGTGTCAGCGCCCGGGGCGCGCACGCCAACCTTCAGCGAGTAGTTGACGCCAGGCGCGGGGCCTCCGGCGAAGGCCGCGATGTCGCAGGTAGCTTCGCGATAGGCATACTTTAGGTAGCCGTAGTACATCGTGCCGTCGTTACCGCGCACAAGCTTGCCCTGAAAGCCCGCCGCGTGGGCGGGGTCGTCGCCTTCCACCAGTTCGTAGGTCCAGGTGAGGGTATTCCAGGGAGTCGGGATTTGAATGTTGCCAGGGTCGCTGCCGCCGTTGTGGGCGGGATCGCCAGGCAAAACGACGTTGTTGTTACCCCCGTCGCTGTTCGAGCAGGCGTTGAGGCTTGCCATCACAAACGCGCCGGCAAACAGGCGGGACAGATACGACGTGCGTAGACGCATCATGGATAGCCCTCGGTTCTGCGGTTACCTTGGCAAAATTACCGTGAAACCCTGTGATTGTCACTCAGGTTGGGGCATGCTAGCCCCTTAAAGATGACGCGCGCACGGATTCGGTCGTGCAGCTCGCCACGACACAGGAGCAAAGCATGGTCCGTCAAGCAGGGATCGTTTTGGCAATGGTGTGCGGCTTAG
>JAKLEG010000239.1 GCA_022703175.1 Myxococcota bacterium
CTCCTCGAAAAAGTGCGCTCGGAATAAAAAACTTTCCCTTGGATTGCAACAAAGATCGTCACAAAATCACGAAAATCAAGCATACAAGTATTCCATGATCGCTATCCACGACCCAATTCACGGCACCATCGAAGTCACCCCCGAAGAGATCAAGCTCATCGACTCACGGCCGTTCCAGCGCCTGCGCTTCATCAAGCAGCTGGGTTTCTCTGAGCTGGCGTTCCCCGGGGCCACGCATACGCGTTATGCCCATTCGTTGGGCGCGATGCACATGGCAACTCGCATGTTCGACCGCATGTTCGCCGACGTCACGCTCCCGGACGCCGAACGAACGCGACTGCGCCAAACGGTGCGCTTGGGCTTGTTGTTCCACGACCTGGGACATCCACCGATGAGCCACGTCTCTGAGCGGGTGATGCCACCGGTGGGCGACTTGAATTTGGTGGGTTGGGGTGAGGATCCGACGCGGCGCGCCAGCCATGAGGATTACACGGTCAAGTTGCTCATTGACTCCGAGCTGACACCGCTCATCGAAAAGCAGCTGGGACACCTTGGCGTGTCCGGCGCGCGCATCGCCGCGTTGGTGTGCGGCCGACCGCCACCGGGAGATCCGCAAGCGTTCCACGTAAACGGCCGCGACCTCCTGCCGGTGCTGTCACAACTGGTCTCGTCCGAACTGGATGCCGATCGCATGGACTACCTGCTGCGAGATGCCTACTACTGCGGCGTCTCTTACGGCCAGTTCGACCATGCCTGGTTGATTGGCAACCTGCGCACCACGGAACAGGGCGGCCACACAGTGATGGCGCTACAGCACAAGGGTGTGTGGGCGTTTGAGAACTTTTTGCTTGCCCGCTACCACATGTTCTTGGCCGTGTACTACCACCACACCTCCGAGTGCTTCGACCATCTGCTCGGGCGGTTCTACGAATCCAAAGAGTACCAACTCCCAGCCGAATCGGACGCCTACCTACAAACCGACGATGTGCACCTGATCGCGGCATTGCGACAGTCCCAAAATCCTTGGGCACAAAACGTGGTGCGGCGACGCTCCTACCGTTTGCTCCTGGAAACCCACAGCTTCGGTGATACCCCCGAAGACCGCGCGCTGGATGAACGCCTGCAAGCCGAACAAATCGACTTCTTCCGCCTGCGCAGTCGCGGCGTGCTCTCCAAGTACTTCAAGAAGCGGGACAAGGTCTTTCCGCTGATGGTGCTTGAGCCAGAGCTGCATCGGGTCAGTCGCATCGAAGAATACACGCCGTTGTACAAGCGCTTCGACGAGAGCGTCGCTTTGTCGCGCCTCTACTGCCGACCGGAGGATGTGCCACGCGCCCGCCAGGTGCTAGAGGCAAGTACACGCTAAGCCGCGCGACCGACGTGGATGGCGCCACATCGGTCGCTGAGTCCTAAAACCTCGCCTGACAGCGCCCACCGCGAGCGGTCAAAGGGCTTATCGCACCGCACAACCTACGTGCATTGCTGCGAAAACCATGGCAGATAGTCGCCCACAAGCGTCGTGGTGCATTGCCGCATCGAGAGCGCAAGCGAGGATGTCATGAAGGCGAGCTACAAGTTGGGCTTGGCTGTGATCTTTTGCTACCTGGTGGCCTGGCTGGACCGAATGGCCATCGCGCTGACGCTGCCGGCGATGCAAAAAGACCTGGAGATGGATGCCCAAACCAGCGGCTACATCATCAGCGCCTTCTTCTTGGGCTATGCCCTGTTCCAAATCCCGGGCGGCATCCTCTCTGACAAATTTGGCCCTCGCCGCGTGATTCTGACCGCGCTCAGCTGGTGGTCGGTGTTCACCGCACTCACCGGCGCTGCCTTCGGCGTCACCAGCATGCTCATAACCCGTTTCTTCTTTGGCATCGGCGAAGGCCTATTTCCCGCTTCGGTGTGGAAGGTGATCTCGGGCTGGTTCACCAAGAAGAACCGCGCCACCGCTAACGCCATGGTGCTCTCGGCCATCGCCATTGGCCCGGCCATCACGCCGTTCGTGTTGCAACCGCTCATCGGCGCCGTGGGCTGGCGCGGTACCTACTTCGCGATCGGCTTGTTGGGCTTGGTGTGTGTCGCCGTTGCCTGGCGTTATATTCACAATACCATCTATGACGGTCGCGCAGTTTCCGACGAAGAAAAACTGCAATACGAGGCCGACTCAAAATCCACCGTGGCGCACCTGGAGGCCACCGGCTCGCAGGCCACCTTCGTAGACATCTTGAAGACACCGATGGTGTGGGTGCTGTTTTTCATTGGCGTGCTCGGCAACATCGGCATGTACGGTTGGTTGCAATGGTTGCCCTCGTACTTCAAGCAGGTACACAAACTCGATGGCATGGCTTACATGTTTGCGAGCGCGGTGCCGTGGATCGCCGGCTCCGTGGGCTGCATGCTAGGCGGCTTCATCTCCGACACGTATTTCCGCGGCAAACGCAAGTGGCTCATCGTGCTCTGCCAAACCTTGGGTGGCATCAACCTGTTGGCGTTCGTGTTCATGGATGTGGGCAACAACCTGCCGCTGGCGATGGTGTTTCAGGGGGGCGCCGGGTTCTTTGCCTTTATGGCGGTCGGGGCGATTTGGAGTCTGCCGGTGAACCTACTGCCGGCACAGCTGATGGGCACCGCCTCGGGCCTGATCAATATGGGGGGTCAAATCGGCGGCGTGCTATCGGGCATCGTGATTGGCACCTACATCAAGCTCAACGGCGGAGACTATCAGCGGATGTGGGACGTTATCATTATTGCAGGGCTCGTAAACGGCGTGCTGGCGCTGGTCGGCATCTGGGAGAAGCGGGTCCCTGGCGCCGCTGCTCCCGCCGCGACGGCTTCAGAAGTTATTTGATTTCATTACTTAATTAAGTTTGCTGCGGCGCGCCCACCCGCCGAACCGGCCAGACCCTGGGTGGTCTTACTGGGGTTCTCTTGCGGTGCTCGCAAAAGTTCCTTGAGCCAAGCCTGATCCGGGAACAACACGCAGCTACGGCGTAGCTCGGCCACGGTCATGCGCGGCGGCGGTACAACGACCTGCTTCTGCAGCTGCACCGCCAAGGTTTGCACGTGTGCCGCTTGTAGTGCCGCCAGTTTCAAGCTGGCTTCGCGCTGCGCTTCAGCGCGCTCATGGAGCGCCTGGCGAAGTTCGGGCGACATCGTGGGGGTGGGCTCGTAAGTTTGCGCAAAACCCAAGGTAGGCAACAACGTCAACAGCACCGCGGCGATGATTGTGTATGCGTGCATGGTACCCTCCGTAGTAAGTTCAGGAACAAAGGTAACTGGCTCCGTTCACCGCCTCGTCATCACTTCGTCACCGTTTCGTCACGGCGTACGTTTTGTTGGTGCCGAGCCTTCTGTTCCTGATACGCACAACCAACGGAACTATTTTGCCACCCCGACAAATGGAGTTGAGATGCGACCGCCCGTAAGCTCAGGTAGCCCACGCACAGGCGCGTCAACCCCGATGTGGGCCCACGAACAGCAGCTACTCGGTTGTATTTCCTAAGTAATCAACGAGGAGGCAAGGTGGCGTCTCAGTTGCCCTGGCTGGTATCCAGGTAGCGCAGCCAACCCTCAGCTTGCTTCTTGCTCTTCTCGTCGGCCAAGGCGCGTTGAAATGCCAAGCGCGCGTCTTTGAGCTTGTTGAGATTGGACAAGCAGATGCCCAACAACAGATCGGTATCACCGCGATTCTTGAGATTGCCCTTCTCAAACGCGCGGTTAAACGCGTCTACCGCCTTGGCCCACTCCTCGGTTTGGATGTGGATTTCGCCCAGGCGCACGTACAAGTTGCCGTCGCTTGCCATGCTCGCAGCGCGCGTGAGCGGAGCGATTGCCGCGTCGAAATCCCGCGCAGAGACCCACGAGTTGCCGAGCTTTTCCCAGTCTTTCACGTCGCCAGAGATCTTCTTGTCGTTGATGAGTTGGGTGAGTAGCTGCGCCGCCCGGAGCGGGATGCCGTTTTGGAGGGTCAAATCCACCAGGCGCCGGTACTCGCTCTCTTCGGTGAGCAATCCCATGTAGTAGGCCAGTTGCAGCGGCACCATCGCCTCTTGGTACTTTTCGGCTTGGGCGTAGATGTTCGACAGATGCATCCAATAGAGCTTCTTGGTGGGCGCGATCTCGACAAGCTTCTTGAGTGTTGGGATGGCAGCCATGAACTCGCTGCGTTCAAAGCGCAACGACACGAGCAACGCGTACCAGGTCTCGGGCGGCTTCTCCGACATCTCAATGGCTTTTTGGATCTGCGGAATCGCCAGGTCGTACGACTTGGTCTGGTAGTAGGCAATCGCCAATAGGTAGTAGGCGCTGGCGTTGGGTTTGGCACCCGCGGCAATCCACGCATTGATCGCCGCCGCCCCCTCCTTCCACTTCTCTTCGGCCATGAACATCTGCGCAAACTGATAGCGATTCTGCAACACTTCTTCGTCGTTCAAGCCGCCCGAATCGATAGCTTTCTGAAGGTGCGCGCGGGCTTCACCATATTTGCCCTGGGCTTGCGCCACACTGGCTAAAATGTTCTCAAGCCGAGCCCGCTCGTACGGGCTGAGCATCTTGCCTAAAAGCGATTCAAGGATCTCGCGTGCTTCGGCGTACTTCTCGGCGTTGAGAAGCTCGACCGCCTTGTTCATCTTGGGGCCAGTTTTTGGGTCGACGTCCGGCTGACGGGACCTTGCGCCATAAGACGCCGTAGCGGTTCCCAGAGCCACGACGACCACGGCAACGGCGAAACGCATTCTACGCCAGAGGCTGCTGGTCGTGGTGCTCATTGGGCTTGCGTCTTTTCCATGACGTAGGTCAACTTGCGCTGCATTCCGCGACGCTCCACAGCAATGCCACCTTCGATCTTGGCCTTGAATTTCCACTGCGCAGCGGTCTTGAGCGCGGATTTCTCAAAGACACCTTTCGGTTCGGAATCGACCACAATTAAGTCCTTAACAGACCCGATGGTGGTAACCGTGAACTGCACAATGACCCAACCCTCGATGCCTCGCTCCCGCGCAATCGGCGGATAGTCCTGAGCGACTGTTACCAAAGGCACGGCGTCCCGATCGGAACCAGCGCCCTGAACCGCCATTTTCTGGATGCCCAGCGCCCCCCCGCCGCCGACCGCAAAGCCAAACGACCGCCCCGGCCCTCCCGTAAGAGGTGCTGCAGCCAATGCCGCAGGCGAGCCGCCGCCCGCCCCAGCCACCGCCACCATCGGTGCAGCAGGCGCCTCGATTGGCATTTCCATCTTGGATTTGATTTCACGCCGGGATTGCACGTCGCTGTCACGCCGCAAGCGGGTGAACTCGATGCGTGCCGAGCCCTTCAGCGTGGTGATATCCACGTGCACGCCGATCATGACCCGCAAGAACCAGAACATGCCGCCGGTGAACGCCACCGCCAGAAGAAAGGCTACCGTGTAACGCAGGAGGAGCTTCATGGCGCTCACCGCCCCCCTTCGGGAGCCGCAGCAATGGACACCTCACGGATGCCCACGCGCAGGATCTCATCCATGACGTCGGCGACAACACCGGATTTGGCTGCCTTGTCGGCCACAATCACGGCGGTGTCTTCGGGACGCTCGATGTGCATCTTTTCGAGCACGTTGCGCAGCTCGTGAACTTGCACCTGCTTGCGGTCCATCCAGATTTCGCCGTTTTCGCGGATGGCCACGAGCAAGTTGCCAGAGTCGCGGTGCTCGGCGGTCAGCGCCTGCTCGCGCGTCACGCTCACCCCTGGGTCCTTCACAAATGATGTCGTAATGATGAAGAAAATCAGGAGGTTAAGCACGAAGTCGAGCATCGGGGCGAGATCAATGCCGTGGTCCTCGCTCTCTGGAACATGCCGACGTGACAACACTGGTCGCCTCCGCTCGCTCTACTGACCTGTGGCAAACGTGATGTTGTAGACGCCGCCCAGATGGATCTGGTCAATCGCCTGGACGACATACCCCGACGGGGCCTCGCGCTCCGCAATAATCATGACCCCCTTGGTGGGACTAACGGCGTGGATACGCTCGACGTTGGCGCGAATGGCGCGAATGTCGATGACCCGGTCTTCGAAAAGGACCTCACCGCTGGCCAGGATTTGCAGCGACACACTAGAGGCATCGTTGCCCCCCGCGGTCACAGCACCCCCAGGGCGATTCACGAGGAGCCCCGACTCCTTCACGAAGACGGCCGTAATAATAAAGAAAATCAACAAGTTGAGAACGAAATCAAGCATCGGCGCCAGATCGATGCCGTGGCTGCCTTCGCTTTCGCTCATGCTGTGTCTTCGTAGGCGCATGTCAGAAGGTCAGCTTGTCGGACACGAGCTCGGTTTCCCGTTTGGCGCGCGACCGGAAGTAGTGAACTGGATACAGCCCGGTGATGCTGACCGCCAGGCCAGACATCGTGCAGATCATCGCATGCGAAACACCGTTGGCCATGGTGCGGGCGTCGGCCGAACCGCGCAAAGCCATGGAGTCAAATACCTCCAACATGCCACTTACGGTGCCGATGAGGCCCAACAACGGCGACAATGGCACAAGCACGTTCATGAGCGGCAAAGGCCCAGTCATCGACGCATTGAGTTTGGAGATCATGGCTGCGCGGATCTGCCGAGCACACCACGACACATGGTCGTTGCGCTCTCGCCAACGGGCAATGGTGGCCTGGGTTTCCTTGGGCAACACCCGCGTAAAATACCAGATGCGTTCGAAGGTAAGCGTCCACAGCACCACACCGCAGATCAAGATGAACTCCACAAATAGGCCACCGCCCTCAATGAGCTCATTGATGGCAGTGACCGCTTTGAGGGCAATCTCAACCACGGTTGCGCTTCTCGATGCTCTCGGCCAAGAGGCCGGCGCTTTGCTCGTCTAGAATCTGCACAACGCCACGCGACAACGTCGTGAGCGCGGCGTTGATGAACAGCAACGGAATGGCGATGCCCAAGCCCAACACCGTAGCGATCATGGCTTGGCCGATACCGGTGGCCATCAGCTTCGGATCACTAGAACCCGACTCGGTGATACTCTGGAAAGTGATGATCATGCCGATGACCGTACCGATGAGGCCCAACAGGGGGCCTGCGGCCACGGCCAATCGCAAGAACGACTGAAAACGCTCAAGCGGCGGCACTTCGCGTAACACCGCCTCGGACAGGCGAAGCTCGGCGACTTCGGCTTCTTCTTGAATTTTGTCGGGGCTGCCCTTGAAGGCCAACAACACCCGGCCGATCGGATTGTTGGGCTTAGGATGGTCGAGATCCTTCAACTGCTTGCGCACGCGGATACGCACCACAATCAGATAGATAAACTGCAACAAAGCTAAAAGGGCACCAATGGCACCGACGGCGATGATGATGTAACCAACGAACTCTCCCTTGTGAATACGCTCGACCAACGTGGGACGCTCCACCGACAAAGCCAGCAGCACGCCACGCGACGGGTCGACACCTGCATTGACGTAGCCCGAAGCGGCCGCTTGCAAACGGTGAGCAGCCGGCACAAAATCGCCCGCAGGCTGCCGTGGCAACACGCTGAATTGGCGCATAGTCGGTTGGTAAAGCATGTACGCGCCGTTAGACATCGCGATGAACGGCCCCACGCGTACGGTTTCAGCCTCTTTGGCCGTGCCATCGGGCAAGGCCACTTTCGCAGTCAACTTCACAACCCGCCCGCTCTCGGTCATTTCGCGGGTCATCTCGAACCACAAGCGCTCCAATTCCTTGATGGACGGCAACGCTTTGGTGCCAGCAATCTTTAGTAAGAACTGCTCGCGATCGGGATAGGAAACACCGATCATCGAGTTGGACAACGCGGAGGCGACATCGCCGGCCACTTGGCGCGTAACACCAAACAATTCGCCAAGATTGCCTTCACGTTGCGCCAACAACTCAGTGAGTTGATTGATCTCTTTGTCGTTGGCGTCGTATTTCGCCGACAGCTGCTTGCTCTTGGCTTCAAACGCTTGACGTTTGGCCAAGGCTTCTTTCATCAGCCGCGCACGCTCGTTGGCCTTGGCTTTGAATTCTTCCTCGCGCTCCACATTGGCGGTTTGTTCGGCCGCGCGTGTGTTGCGAACCTGTTGCAGCAACTCATCGAGCGAACCTGCGGCCTGGGCCGTACCCAACCCACCAACCTGTGCCACCAGCATGGCAGCCATCAAATTGCGGAAAAATGTCACGGCGACACCTTCTTGGGCGCAGGTACCGGCACAAACAGCAGATCAGGCGCGCCCTGTTTCTTGGCCACGCGCATCGCCTCTTTGACGGCATGCGCATACGAGTTGTCCACGACCCACTTCTTCTGGTCGACGTCCCAATAGCCCGTCTCTTTGCCGTCAGAGGTGCGATACATCAGCGACACCCGACCCAGGCGCACAAACTCCACAGTCTTGGGTTCGCCACTGCCGGCTTCGAGCTTGCCATCGTAGGCTTCGAGCGTGCGGCCGTACTCCATTTCAATCTCATACGCCTCAAGGATGCGGCGGTACTTCTCGGAGATTGTGACATCCGCGCGCGGCATCAGTGACTTGAGTGTGGCCACGCGCTTGGCGCGCTCCTCCACCAAGAACGGCAGGTCGAGCTTCACA
>JAKLEG010000024.1 GCA_022703175.1 Myxococcota bacterium
CGACCCCACGCCCGAGCAACCGCCTACCATTCTGTTGTTTAAACGTAACCTGGAGCGGGTGGCCCCAGACTATGACGCTTTGATGCACGAGGTTCGCATCACCGTGCTTCACGAAGTTGGACATGCGCTGGGGCTTTCCGAGCAAGAACTTGTCGCGATGGGGCTCGAATAATTCGTGTCACCACGCACTCAGTGGTGGGCGTGCTCTGGGTGCTCATGGGGCGCGTGGCCATCGTGTGACGCTCCCTCGTTGTTGGGGCTTTGCGCAGCCTCCGTTTCATCGTGACCACACTCACATTCGTGGCAGCAACAACAATCACCGTCGTTGTCGAGTTCTAGCTGCAACGTCGCGTGGGTAATGCCAAAGCGCTGCTTGAGTTCGCACTGTACCGCTTTGCGAACGCCGTCGCGGTCGCCCGTGGCGTTCTGTACGACGATGTGTGCAGAGAGCGCGGGCATGCCGCTCGCGATGCTCCAGATGTGCAAATCATGCACACTGCCGACGCCGGCAATGCCAGCTACGGCCTGGCGCACGGTTTCCGTACGGATGCCTGGGGGGGTGGACTCCAACAGCACGTCTACCACGTCGCGTAAGAGCGATAGGGACGACGCCAGGATTAACACCGCGATGAAAATGGACAACGCTGGGTCGATGCGGGTGAAGCCTGTGAATCCAATGACCCCCCCACCCACCAATACACCAATCGAACTCAAGGTGTCGCCCAACATATGCAGGAACGCACCTTTGACATTCAAGTCGTCACGGTGCCCGCCCAACAGTGACAGGCCGATCACGTTGGCAACGAGGCCCACCAAGGCAATGGCGCTCATGACCCGCCAATCCACGCTGGGAGCCGTCTCGAAGCGGGTGATTGCCTCGCGAATGATCCCGAGGCTGATCACGATCAATGCCATGCCGTTTGCCAACGCGGCCAAGATCTCAATACGTCGATAGCCAAAGGTGCGTCGGTCATCGGCCGGTCGAGCGCCCAGCACCATCGCGACCACGGCCAAACCCAAGGCCAAGGCGTCGGTGAGCATATGGCCTGCGTCTGCTAAGAGAGACAACGACCCTGACCAGTAGCCGCCCACCGCCTCGGCCAACATGACCGTTGCGGTGACCGCTAGGCTCATCATCAAGCCACGTCGCGCGGTCGGACGATGGTGATGACCAGACGGCCGCAAGGAGCCGCTATCGTGAACTTCGTCTGCATGATGATGGTGATGCATCGCCCGCCGATGCTATCAGCTCGTGCCTACCGCTGGCGAGCCTGGGGTTTATTGCTCAGAGTGCACAACGCTCGTGCTTCGGTTAGGATGCCGCCATGGTTCGGGAGCGTTTTTTAAAATCGTACGATGGCACCGAGCTCTACACCGTGCATGCCGGCGAAGGGATGCCGATTGTGCTCGTGGATGGTATTGGCTGCGATGGCTACATCTGGAGACACCTTGAGCCAACCTTGAGTCGGAAGTACCACGTGTTGCGCTACCATCACCGTGGTCACGGGCGCAGCAAGGTGCCAGAGGACTTGAACGAGCTAGGCATGGAAGCGTTGCGCCAGGACCTACTCGCCGTGCTAGATGCCTATGATATTCCCAAAGCGCTGCTGCTTGGCCACTCAATGGGTGTGCAGGTGATTCTTGACGCTGCAGTGCACGCACCCGAACGCGTCAGTGGCTTGGTGCCCATGTGCGGTAGCTATGGCCGCATGCTCGATACCTTTCATGACAACGGCTTGGCGCGGACGCTGTTTCCGCGTTTACGGGACTTGGTCTTCGCGCACCCTCGTCGGGCGCAATGGCTGTGGCGCGCGGTGTGGCCCTCTGAGCTGGTGTTCCAATATGCCAAGGCGGTGGAGGTACGTGGTTCGCTCGTGCGGCGAGACGATTTCAAACCGTATTTCGATCACTTGGCGCGCATGGACCCTCAAGTCTTCTTCCGTATGCTCGATAAGGTACGCCACCACACCGTGGAGGACCGTCTACAGGAATTGCGCGTGCCGACGCTGGTTGTTGCGGGGCAGTACGACAGTTTCACGCCGGCCTGGCTATCGCGGCGGATGCAGCGGTTGATTCCGGCGGCCGAGCTGTTGGTGGTACCCCATGGCAGCCACGCGGCACCGATCGAGATGCCTGAGTTGGTGGAGTTACGCCTCGCACGCTTCATGGCTGAGCATCTGTGTGGGGCGACGGTTGCATCCGCGAGGCCGACACGGCCCCGCAAAACGCGTCGTTCAGCAAACCCCAAGGCACGTCGGCCAGTGGCCGCCAGCTGAGGTGATATGGGCTGGCTGGGATGTGCCTGTACACGCGCCGACATGCTGCACGCGCGGCTGGCCGGACTCGCCCTGGCTTGTGTATGCCTAACCCAAGGTGCGTTATCGGTTGCGTACGCCTACGATCCCGCCCATCACTGGCGAACCGTCCAGTCGCCGAACTTCAGAGTGCACTACACCGAAGGTAACTACGCTTTGGCCCAAGAGATGGCAGCCCACGCCGAGAGCGCCTTTGCTGACTTGGTGCGGATTTTGGCATTCGTGCCTGACACCCCGATCGACATTGTTTTGAATGACGATACCGATGGCGCCAACGGTTTCGCACAGAGCGTGCCGGTGAGCCTCATCGGTTTGAATGCCGTAGCACCCGACGAAATCTCGGAGCTATCGGACTATCATGATTGGACATACGAGCTTGTGGCCCATGAGCTTGCGCATATCGTGCACATTGGGACCATCGGCGGGATTCCACGGGTGATCGATGCGTTGTTTGGACGCATCTTGGCGCCCAATGGGATGCAGCCGCGTTGGTTTGTCGAAGGTCTGGCTGTTTACTTCGAGTCGCGGCTGGGAGGGGCTGGTCGAGCGCGCAGTCCCTACTTTGACATGTTTCTGCGGGCGCAGGTCTTAGATGGCACCATGATGTCGATCGACACCGTGACAGGCTCGCCACGCCGATTTCCGCAGGGCACCACTGCATACCTTGTAGGCGGACGGTTTATCGATTTCTTGGCGGCACGCCTGGGCGACGAAACGCTGTCAGAGGTGAGCCGCTCGTATGGCAGTCGGCTGATTCCCTATGCCTTGAATGCCACACTCGAAGAGGTCGCGGGAGTCCGCTACCCGGAGTTGTATGCAGACTTTCAGGCCGAGTTGGGCGAGCGGTTTGGGGCACAACTGGCGCAGGTTGAGCGCCTGGGGCGCATCGAAGGGGAGACTCTGACGGCTGCTGGGCAAGACACTGGACCTGCGAGAGTCGCGCCTGACGGTACCGTCTATTTCGTCGCCGCGCCTGCCGATGATCATCCACAGTTGCGCGCGCTCATAGGCTCCGAGGTGCGCAATCTTGCATGGGTGCAGTGGGGGTCACAGCTGGCGTTGTTTCCCGACAGGCGCCGTGTGCTGCTGGCAGAGCTCGTCAATGAGGGGCCGTATCGCTCATTTTACGATCTGTTTGTGTTTGATCTCGCCACTGGGACCAAGAGACGTCTGACACGGGGTGCGCGCAGTCAAGGGATCGATGTCAGCCCTGATGGGCGCCAGGTCGTGATGGCGCAAAACCAAGGGGCGCGCAGCGTGGTGCGCATGGCGGAACTTGAGGCGCTCGACCAGCTAGAAACCCTTGCCGACTTGGGCGAGCACTCGCAGGTGTGGGCGCCGCGTTTCTCGCCTGCGGGTACAAGCGTCGTGTTTGTAGGTTTTGCGGGCGGGCGGCGGGATCTCTATCTGC
The DNA here is from genome assembly GCA_022703175.1 of Myxococcota bacterium. Lineage (GTDB taxonomy): Bacteria > Myxococcota > XYA12-FULL-58-9 > XYA12-FULL-58-9 > XYA12-FULL-58-9 > JACRCV01. Next base: position 3,727 of record JAKLEG010000024.1, read on the forward strand.
TCGATCTGCAACACCGCAGCTTGCGGAAGCTTACGGACGACCCGGCTGTTGACGGCGGACCTAGCTTCAGCCCGGATGGGAATTGGGTGCTGTTTCACTCAGACCGGGACGGCATCTTCAACCTTTATGCGGTTCCGAGTGCAGGCGGTGCCGTGCGGCGCCTCACCCGGGTGCGCACTGGCGCGTTCCAGCCTGAAATGTCGATCGATGGGGCAAGTGTTATTTACCGTAGTTTTTCCAGCCGAGGTTTTGATGTGGCGCGCCTAGCCGTTGACCCTCTGGCAACGCTGCCGTTAGCCGCGCCTGCTGATCTTCGTCCCGAAGCCCCCGGGCATGCCAATGTGGCTGTTTACCCGACGACCTCCTACGATGGTCTGCCGACCCTACTGCCACAGCTGTGGATGCCGGCGTTCGGCACCGATACCCGTGGTAACACCTACGGCGCTTGGGTGTACGGCAACGACGCCATCGATCGGCACAGCTACACGCTCCAGGCTTTTTGGGGAACGACATCTGATTTTTTGGGCTTTACAGCCGACTACAGCAACCGGAGCTTCTTCCCTGGCGTGGCGCTCGCGGCCAGTCGGACGTTGGGATATGCGGCGATGCCATACGTGCGTAACGGTCGCAACCTTGGTGTGGAAGAGGTGCAATGGTCGGGGCAGGCGGCGACCACTTGGCCGTTGTGGCTCTCGGCTGATGCCGGGTTGTCGTTGTCCACGAGCTACAACGTTCTGTACCGGCAGAGCACTCAACCGTTGGGCTTGGATCCGTTCGACATGGCTCCGGTATTTCCTGACCAAGGTCGATTCGTCTCGCTGCGCTTCGATCTGACATTCTCGAACGTCCAGGCAAACCTAGATTCGATCTCGGCCGAGCGCGGTATCTCGATCACCTTAGGCACGCGCGTGGAAGATCCGTGGACTGGTTCTGAATACAGTGCTGTGACGGGCTCACTGGATCTGACGGGCTATTTTGCGAATCCCTGGTTGAAACGCCATGTTCTCGCGATCGACGGGAGCGTTGCTTACGGACAGAGTTCCTACCGCCGCCGCAAGCTGTTTGCGTTGGGCGGCGTGCCCTCGCGCAATGTGTTGCTAGACGCGATTAACGGTAGCGTCGGCAGCGGCCACGCTTTACGCGGCTACCCTCAATCGCCCTACTCGGGCGATGCCTTGGCGCGTGGTTCTGCGGAGTATCGGTTGCCCGTCGTGGATGTGGAGTCGGGTGTTTCGACGCTGCCGTTCTATTTCCGAACGTTAAGCCTCGCGCTGTTTGCGGATGCTGCCGCGCTTGCGGATGCACCGCGAGATCTTGGCCACGAGTTACATGCGTCAGCGGGGGCTGAAGGCATGGCCAGTGTGTCACTAGGGTACGTGATGCCGGTGACACTGCGTGTTGGGTATGGGCATGGCCTGCGCGAAGACGTACAGGGATTTTACGTTGTGTTGGGCAATACCTTCTGACGGCGGCCAACAAGGGCGGACATACGGTGGTGATGCAGATCGAGAGATACCAGGTGAAGCGCCTGCTGGGCCAAGGGGCGATGGGCAAGGTGTACCTGGCCGTCGATCCGAAGCTCGATCGCAAGGTGGCCATCAAGGTTTTGAGCGCCGGGCGAGGTGATGTGGAACTGCGACGGCGCTTTCGACTGGAGGCACGTGCCATCGCTGCGCTGAAGCATCCCAACATCGTCGAGCTGTACGACTACAGCGGTGAGCACGCCGAAGACCTGTTTCTGGTGATGGAGTACGTGCCGGGTTTGTCACTGTACCATTTGGTGAATGATCGCGGGCCGATGTCAGAACAGACTGCGCTATGCGTGGGCCACGAGCTGGCGTTGGCCCTGGAGCATGCGCACAGCCAACAGGTCGTGCACCGCGACATCAAGCCCGAGAACATCCTGCTGCATAATGGCCGTGTCGTGCTCACGGACTTTGGTGTCGTAAAGGCCATCTCGGCCAACAGTGCCTTGGGGGTAAGCAAAGTAGCCACCCGTACGCAGGTATTGGGTACGCCCGGGTTCATGGCCCCCGAGCAGTTCTCAGGAAAGAACATCGACGCGCGCACCGACATCTTTTCGTTGGGGGCGGTGCTCTACAATCTGACCACCGGTCGCCTGCCGTTTGAAGGGCAGAGCGTCGACGAGATCTTCAATCGGTTGCGCAAAGGTTCCTTCCCCGACCCGCGTCAGTACAACCCGCTTTTGTCCGAGGCCTTTGCGGGTCTGGTCGGTGTTGCGATGGCACATCGGCCACGCGATCGTTACAGCTCGGCAACGATCTTGCGCGAGAAGCTCCTAGAGTTGTTAGCCCTGCACGGGGTTACCGAGGTGCGCCAGGAGCTTTCGAGCTACGAGCGTAATCCCGCAGGCCATGGCATCGAACAACGCGAGCGCAGCTTGGACGTCCTGATGCGCGACCTGAAGGTGGCCGTCAAAGACCACGACGAAAAGCAGGTGCAGGCGATTATCAAGCGCATTCAGGTGCTGTCGCCGGTTAACGACCGCATGGACGAGATCACCGGTGTTAGCTTTGATGAGCACCGGCGGCCCATTTTGGTGGCTGAAACACGCATGCGCAGAGTTTGGCCCTGGCTCATCGGCGGCGGGCTTGTGGGGACGGTGTTTGGCGCCGGTGTGATGCTCGCCCTCGTGGCCTACCAGGTGGTATCGCCTGGTGTCGTGCTGCGCCTGGGGTTGTTGTTGCGGTCGCTATTTCGGCTGTAGCGCCGCAAGCGACGCTTCAATATCAGAAAGGAGGTCTGCGTCGGCCGCTGCACGTGCAGCTAACAGCGCGTCTTTGCCCGCGGGGTTTCCCAATAGCCCCAAGGCACGCGCCGCAACATCCCGATGCGGGTCGAGAGCGTTGGCTAGAATGGTAGACAGCAGACTCAGTGCTTCCGGGTGACGCGATTCAGCGAGAAAGTGAATTGCGGCCGCCCGCTCGGCACTCTTCCGGCTCCGGAGCTTTTCCTGCAGGTAAGCACGTCCGTCGGCGTTACCCAACGCGCAGAGCGAACCTGCGGCCTGCATGCGGTCGGCCCAAGGCTTCATAAAACCGTTGAGGAGCTTCAGTAGGAATGGAATCGCACGGGAATCACCGCCGCGCCCTAGCGCGCGCACTGCATCCAGGCGAAACGTGCGAGATCGAGCTGCCGCTAGTAAGATTGGCGTCGCCTCTGGGTCTTGGAGCTCAGCCAACGTGATCGCTGCCTCAACTCGCGGCAACACTTCGCGATCATCCAACAACCGGCGAAGCCGCATTCGCAAAGGCTCGTCGAGGGTGACCAACTCGCGAGTGCGTAGCCGGTCACCTAACGCACAGGCCGCATCGGCCCGTACCAGGAACTGCTCGTGGGTTAAGCACCCCAGCAGCTCGTCGAGGGAGGCCGTGTCAAAATCCAGGGTCAGCGGCATGGGCTAGCGAACCTGCGAGCCCGGTGGTAACGCCGCTTCAGGCCGAACCAGCGTCAACGCTTGCCCGTCGTTCGCGGCCAGCACCATACCTCGGCTTTCTACGCCCATCAGCGTCGCCGGTTTTAGATTGGCGACCACCACCACCCGAGTGTCGACGAGCTGTTCTGGCCGATAGACGTGAGCGATACCGGCGACCACTTGGCGCAATTCAGGCTCACCCAGGTCGATCTCCAAACGCATTAGTTTCTTGCTCTTGGCCACCGGCTCGGCCCTGCGGACAAGTCCGACCCGCAGATCGACGGTTTGAAATTGCTCCATCGTAATCGGCTCTTTGGGGCCGGTGGGCGTAGGAGCTTCGGCTTTCGTGGGGGGCTCTGCAGGCTTGGCGACAGCGGCCGCTGCCTTCGCAGCTTGGACTGGGGCCGTGACAGGCTTCTGCGGCGCCAGGCTTTGTTTAGAGGCTTCGATGATAGCGTCGGTCGCCTTTTTGTCGATGCGGTCGAACATTCGCTCGAACACACCGAGCGGGCGATTGCGCTCAGCGAAGAGCAGGCTTGCGTCCATCCGCTCGATACTACAGCCCAGGCCGCGGGCACCGGCCTCGGCGAAGCGCGGAATGATCGGCCAAAGGTACATTGCTAAGGCGTGGCAGACGTTTATCACGAAGGTGCAGGTGAGGCGTGCCGCTTCGGGATCGCTTTTCAACTGATCCCACGGCTTGGCGTTCTGCATGAACTCGTTGCCGATGTCGGCGACCACCCCCAACTCGCGTACCACTTGGCTAAACTCGCGGGCGCGGTACAGCTGCTGCATGCGTCGGCAGCTTTCGACCACGCGGCGAGCCTGATCCAACATGGAGTTGTCACCCGTGGAGGCCTGCTGGGCAGACACAGCCGGGAAGGGTAAATCGCCCAGGCGGTTTTCGAGCTTTTGGCTCAAAAACTGCGACACACGACTGAAGAGGTTGGCGTGCTTGTTCACCAGCTCGCCGTTTACTTTATAAATGAGGTCCTCAAACGACAGGTCCAAGTCACCGCTCTCGGCGCCATACTTACTTGCGTAGTAGTAGCGCAGCGCTTGGGGCTCGACGTGCTCGGCGAAGGTCGCAGCATTGACAAAGGTGCCGCGGGTCTTGGACATCTTTTCGCCATTGACGGTGAGCATGCCATGCACATGCACCTTCGTCGGGAGGTTGTAGCCCACGGCATTTAGCACCGCAGGCCAGAAGAGCGTGTGGAAGTAGACGATGTCTTTGCCGATGATGTGCTCAATGCGAGTGCCGGGCGAGCGCCACAGCGAGTCGAGGGAGACGTTATGGGCTCGGGCCCATTCAGCTGAGGAGGCAATGTAGCCAAATGGCGCATCTAGCCAGACGTAGAAGAACTTGCCCGGGCGATCGGGGATAGCAAAACCAAAGTAAGGGCCGTCGCGGCTGATGCACCAATCTCGCAATCCGCCCTCGATCCAGGTGCGGACGTAATTGGCGATGTCGGGTTGCAGCGCCCCCGAATCGATCCAAGCACGGAGAAACTCGGCATTCTCTTTGGCGCTTAACGTGAAGAAGACGTGCGTTGACTTCTTGATGATCGGGGTATTTCCACACAACGTGCAGCGGGGTTCTTTCAGGTCGGTGGGTGCGTAGGTGGCGCCACACGACTCACAGACATCCCCATACTGGTCGGGGGTGCTGCACTTCGGGCAGATCCCCTTGATGAAGCGGTCGGGCAAAAAGCGCTGATCATGCTCGCAGAAGTTGCCGTCAATTTCGCGATCGACCGCCATCCCTTTGGTGCGCAGCGTTTGGTAGACGGCCTCGACAATGGCGCGGTTGTCCGGCGAGTGGGTCAGACCGAAATTGCTGAACGCGACGTCATAGCGGGCAAAGTCGCGCGCATGTTCTGCGTGGAAACGGTCCACCAACGCTTCGGGAGTGACGCCTTGCTTGCGCGCGTTCACTTCAATCGGCGTGCCGTGGGCATCGTCGGCGCATAGATACAACGCGGGGGTGCCCAGGCGGTTCAGTGCTCGGACGTACATGTCAGCCTGGCAGTATTCGACCAAGTGACCCAAGTGAATGCTGCCGTTGGCATACGGTAGCGCTGCAGTAACGAGAACGCGCTCACTCATGAATTTGATCCCGTGCTGGATGGCGGCGTGCCACCCGAATCAGGTCCTGTTCCCCCTTGGCGATTTCTGCGGCCGCGGCGACGGCGACGACGACGGCCAGTGCGAACTCCTGCGGCTCCTGGTGTGCCGGGAGGACTGGCTGTGGTTGCCGTCGAAGCGTCCTCTCCTGGGCCTTCGTTGTCGGTCTCTGCGTCATCGGTCAGCGGATTCTCCGCTGGGGTCTCGACCGTACGCGGCGGCGGTGGGCTCGGCGGCGGTAATGCTGCTTGGGGATGCGCGGGGGGTATTGCGGGAGCTTGGAGGTCGGCAGGTCGCTTGACGTCGTCGGCACCAAATTGCGCGTAACCACCTTCGCTTAGTTGCACGCGGACGACACGACGCAAGACATCCACGTCCTTCACGCGGCCTTCGCCCTGCGGCGTCAGCACCCGTTTACCCACCTTGGGCAAGCCTTTGCGTAGCTCTTGGTACAGCGCTTCTTCGTAGTCCAGGCAACAACGCAGGCGACCGCAGAGCCCGGAGAGCTTTTGGTGATTCAAAGCCAGGTTCTGGTCTTTGGCCATGCGGATCGAGATCGGCTGGAACGCCGTAAGCCAAGTGGCGCAGCACAGCTCACGGCCGCACAGACCCATGCCGCCGGTTTGGCGTGCGCCGTCACGCACACCCACCTGACGCATTTCGATCCGCGTGTGGAATCGCCGCGCCAGGTCTTTCACCAGCGATCGGAAGTCCACGCGTTCGGCGCTGGAGAAGTAGAAAATCGCGCGCGTGCCCGAGTGCGCCAAATCCACCGAGAGCAGCTTCATCGGTAAGTTTCGCGCTTTGATGCGCTCTACGCAGAATTGAAAAGCCTCACGCTCGCGTACGCGGTTCTGCTGGATGATCCTCGCATCGTCCGGGTCTAGGCGGCGAAGCACGCGTCCCAAGGGTCGGTCGACCAGCGTTGGTTGCAGCGCACGGATCACCGTGCCGACGACTTGACCTTGGTCGCAATCAATAACAACGCGATCGTGCAGCTTGACGGCCACCGAGCCAGGGTCGCACGCCGCCGTATTCCCCGGGACGCGCATGCGCACCAAGACAGCTGGTGTTTCGTGCATCGGCTCGTGGCGGGGGGACGGGGCGCCGCGGTGAGCGTCGTGCTCCCGATCGTCCTCTTCGTGATCCTCGCGATCGTCATCGTTAGGGTCGACGCGCGAAACTTCGCGGCGAGTCGCGGTGTTTGGCTCGGAGGTAGGCGGGGTGACGCCTTCGGGCGTATCCTCGGGCCGATCGTCCATCAGGGTCATGCGAACCTCGAACTCCCGGTGGGCAGGCTAGGCTCGGCGCCGAGTTTGCCGGCGAGCAGGAGCAGAATGCCTTCGAGACTGAGCGTGCGATTGGGGTTCATCGCCTTCGCGCGGCGCAGTTGTTGCAACCTTCGTCCAGTGGCCACCAGACGTTCAGGGAAATGCTCTGCGTGAGGGGCAAGCCACAGCGGCGAAACATAAACCTGGTCGGTGTTGGCACCGTGGCGTGCGGCCAGTGCGTCGCGTACCCCCACTTCAAGCAGGGTGAGCGCCAGATCTGCGCGCTCGCGTTCGGCTCCGAGATCTGCTGCTACCTTCAAGATGGCATCGATCGTGGCTGTGGGAGCCAGCGCACCTGTCAACGTGACGATAATCTCGTCCGCGCCGTTGGCCAGCATGGCTTGGGCGCGCTCGACATCAGACCCGACCAGTGCGGCGAGTGGTTGCGCGCTTTGCTCCGGAATTCCAGCTTGTATCAGCGCCTGCGTCGCTCCTTGACGCGTGAGCGGCGCCAGGCGGAGGGTGAGCGACCGCGAGCGGACGGTGGGCAACAGGCTTCGCCACCGGGTCGTCGTCAGCAGGAAGATCGAGGATCCCGGCGGCTCTTCGAGGGTTTTCAAGAGAGCATTTTGCGCGGCCGGATTCATTTGGTCGGCGTCGCGCAGGTAGGCAACCTTGTGGGGCGATTCGGCGGCCTTCAAGGCCAACCGGCCAGTCAACAAGCGGATCGCATCGATTGCGATATTCCCCTTGTCATCGGGTTCAACCCGCAAGAAATCCGGGTGGCTCCCCGACAACAGCTTGCGGCAGCCCGGGCATGTTTCGCAGGCGTCTACGTCGCTGCGACTTTGGCAGACGAGGGATTGAGCGACGGCCAGCGCCAATCGGTCGGCATTGGCTTCCGGAGGGCCCGCCAGGATGTAGGCGTGGTGCAATCGGCCCGAACGCACAGCGGTGGCCAATGCCTGGGTGGCATGCGGCTGCTGGGCGCTCAAGTCTGACAGGCGTGTCATGGTCGGGCCTTATAGCAGAGCTGTTGGGCCACTGCACCAGCGGTAAGCGTGGGGCAGATACGTGGGAGGATGTAGGTGCCTCGTCTGTGCCAGGCAGGGCGAGCGTCGATCATGACGCACCTTCGGAGTAACGACGCACGAGCTCCAGGAGGTCGGGGCCAAATCGCTCAAGCTTGGCGGGGCCCAAGCCACGGATCTGTTCCAACGCCCACAACGAATCGGGGTGCAGATCATCCAGCTGACGGATGACGTCGTTGGTGAACACCATGTAACGCTTCCATTTCAGCTTTCGCGCCTGCCGGGTGCGATAGCTGACCAGCGCTTGCACCAAGGGGCTGCCTGCGACGCTACGCTTGCGGGGTTTACGTGGCGCACCTTCTGGGGCGCGTGGCCGGACCGGTCGATCGGGTAACCAGAGCGTGGGGTATTTCACGCCTTTCTTGGTCAAGCGCCCATCCTTCAGCAACAGCTCGATGGTGGCGACGATGTCGGCCTCGCTCATGTCGGTCAATAACCCATGCTCCGGCAGCTCCTGCAGGCGATAGCGGCGTAGCGCCCGAGCCTTGCTTCCGCGTAGCGCGCGCGCGAGCAGATGCTTGCCCACCGGGCGGTTCAGGTTGGCCACTGCGTGTAGCACCACGTCTTGGGCCTCGGCGCCTAAGACGACAGCCGGGGCAGCACTGGCGGTGGCCTTTGGCGCCGGCAGGGCCTCATGGGTACAAATATCACAACCGCCACAACTCTCCGGTTCTGGGCTGCCGAAATAGCCTGCAATATGGGCTTGGCGGCATTGCTGGGTTTGGCTGTAGGAGACAAGTGCCTCAAGTAACATCGCGCGCTTCTCGGCGTCCTTTACGTTGCTCGTGTTCTTGCGGTTCAGGAATTGCTGGGTGGTGACGTCAGCGCCGCCAAAAAATAGGACGCAGCGGGCTTTCATGCCATCCCGACCAGCTCGGCCGGCTTCTTGGTAATACGCTTCGAGGCTTCCGGGCGCTTGAAAGTGCACGATCAGTCGAACGTCGGGGTGATCGATGCCCATCCCGAAGGCATTGGTCGCAACCAAGATGCGTTTGCGATTCTCATCAAAGGCGCGCTGGGCTTGGCTACGCCGCAAGTCGCTGCGGCCTGCATGGTAGTAGGCAACGTCGAAGCGCACGGCGAGGTGCTTGGCTACGGCCTCGACCTTTTTGCGTGTGGCACAATAGATGATCACGCGGCCGCCGTGGTGGTCTGCCAAGATCGGAGAGATGAGCGTGTCCAACTCGGTGATGCGTTCCTGGTCGCGCCGCAGGTGGCGCACTGAGAAGGCGAGGTTGGGGCGCGCGAACCTGCCACACACCACCTGGGGGGTGGTGAGGCCAAGCGCCGTGATGATTTCGGTACGCACGCGTGGTGTTGCCGTCGCCGTCAGTGCCACCACCGGCACCAGAAGTGAGCGTTTGAGAGCGCCCAGTTGCAGGTATTCCGGGCGGAAGTCGTGACCCCACTGGCTAATGCAGTGCGCTTCGTCCACCGCCACGAGCGCCGGACGATGTTGCAGCAGTTGGGCGTGAAAGCGTGGTTGCACAGCGCGTTCGGGTGAGACGTACAAGAGGTCGAGGCGACCCGTCATCATAAAGGCCTCGACCTCGCGCTGCTCCAATTCATCTTGGCTGGAGTGCAGCGCGTAGGCACGGATGCCTTTGCTTTGGAGTGCCTCCACCTGGTCGTTCATCAACGAGATGAGCGGGGAGACAACCAGGGTGAAACCGCGACCCTGCTCTCGTAGCCAGACGGCCGGTGCTTGATAGCAGAGCGACTTACCGCCGCCTGTGGGTAGCACCACCAGCGCGTCTTGGCCCGCGGCGATGGCTGCAAGTGCTGTCGCTTGGCCTGCACGCAGCTCGGTGTGACCGAACCGTTGGGCGACAACTGTGTCGAGCGATGCGGGGAGAGGTGAAACAGGCGGCAGCGAGGACTCCATGCTGCCGCCTAGCTATCACGAAATGCGCACGTGGGAACGGGTTACGGAACCACCAAACCTTTTTCGTTCATCTTGGTCACGAAGGCGTTGTTGCCGGTCGTGCCCATCGGCACCAGGACTTCGGTGGTGCGCGGGTCGACATCCAGGTTGGTGTCGTCGCCGGTGTTGTTGATGGCCGAGCCCGCTACCAGCACGCGGTTGTTGGTGGTGGCTGCGACCAAGGCGTTGGCCGACGTGTTGAGCCCACCCTCCACGACACCGACCCACTCGAATTCGGCACCTGCGGTGAGCGAGAGCACGAAGGCTGAGCCATCGGCTTGGGAATCACGGATTTCGCTACCGAGCAGCGGATCGAAGTCCACCGGGCCATCAAAGCCGCCCACGAGGATGGCGCTGTCGGTCGAACCATCGCGGAACATCGCGCGTTCGACCCAGAGGTTGCCGGTGGCATTGCCAACGCTCGCGGCTAGTTGGAAGGTGCCCGTGGCGCTGTAGACGGCCATAAAACCGGCAGTCCCGGACAGTGATTCCATTGGGTAGGTCGCGTCTTGACTGGCGTCAAAGTCGATCGCGTCCATGTAATCACCCATCACATACAAGTTGCTGTTGGTGGCCCCCAGGCCGAGGATGTGCGCCTCACCATCGCCAGCGAGGTATTTCGGTGCGCTCCAGGTCGGGGTGCCCGTGCCCGGAATCGCGATAAAGAAGGCGCCATTCACCGAGTCCCCGGCGAGGTAGGCCAGGTTGTTGCTGCGTTGGACAAAGAATGCGGTGGCGGAGTCGGTGCCTTCAAGGCCCGTGGCGTAGCTGTAGACGTACTCGCCATTCACCGTCAGACGCACTGCAAACGCGTCCGCGCTACCCACCGCCGTGTGTTCCTGAACTGCCGTGCCGTCCGGGTTGAAGTCCACGGTGCTGCCAAAGCTGCCCGCCACGACCACGCCTGCCGCGCTATCGATGCCCAAGCCGGCCACGGTCTCGTCGGCGCTGCCGCCCAGGCTCTTGACCCAGGTGGTCGAACCGGCGGCGGTGACGCTGGCAATGGCGATGTCGGTGGAGGCGGCGTCCAAGACCGCTGGCACCAGGTCGTCGGCGTCGGTCACCGGGAAGGTGGTTTCGGCGCGGAACTCTACGCCCAGGAAGATTTGGCCGGTGGTCGCAACACCGATCGCGGCCACGGAGCTATCTTGACTGCCGGTCAACGTGTAGACCCACTCCAACGTGCCATCGGCGCCGTTGTAGCGTGCCACGAAGCCATCTTTCTGTCCGGTAGAGGAGACCGTGGCGGTGTCGGCAGAGCCATCCAGGCTGAATTGCACGTCGGTGCCACGGAAATCGCCCGCCAGCAGCACGTCTTGTGCGGTGCCATCAGCCACCATTGCTGCGGCGCGCACGTTGATTTCTTGGGCATTCACGATACCGGGCAGCAGGGTCGGCCAGGTGATCTTCACGGCAGCGGTGGCATCCACGGGGCCTAAGGCGGGGGTTGCAATGCTGGCTTGGATCATCAGGTCTGCGTCGAGCGGCGTCACCTGGTCGTACATCACGTTGCTAAATGTCGCGACGCCAGCCACGGCGTCGACGGTCAGCGTACCTACCAGGTTGCCTACGTCGCCACCTGTGCCAGCCTTCTTGTTCAACGTCACCGCGTATGCAGAGGCATCGCCCCCCGTGATGCGGTCCCCGGTGGCGTTGCGGATCTCCACAGCGACATTCGTCCATGGCGTGTTGCGCATCATCGGTTGGCTCGGCACGCGGCTGATGCGGATACTTGCGGCGACGGGCTCGACGTTTACGGCAACTTCTTGCGACGCCGATTTGCCTTCGCTGTCGGTCGCGGTCAGCGCGAACACCACTTCGAGGGGCTGATTTACGTCTGGTAATGTGGCGCTGGCGGTCAACTCGTTGGCGTTCGTGAGCGTGGCATCGGGGCCGCTGATCTGTGTCCACGCCACCACCGGAACGTCCGTGCTGTCCGGGTCGATCGCGGTGCCGGTCAGTTCGATGTTGGCCAGAGCGTTACCCAGCAGATGGCTCGGCACATTCACGGTCGGTGCCGCGTTCAAATCTACCACGGCCACTTCGGTATCTGCGCTGCTGGTTTTGTCCGTAGCGTCCGTGACCGTTAGGGTGAAACGCAGCACCGTCACTTCACCGACGTTCGGTGCCGTAAAGGTGGCCACGGCGCCATTGGCATTCGTGAGCGTTACCGCCGGACCGGCAATCTGCGTCCAGGCAAAGCCTTTGAGATCGCCATCGGGATCGTGCGAGGCCTCGCCGTTCAGGGTTACTGTGCTATTCTCGTCGACGGTTTGGTAGCCCAGCACCACCGGCACCGGCGCGGAGGCGGCCGCACTGATGGAGCGGCCAGACGCCTCGTCGTCGTCGCAGGCAAACTGGGTTGCAAGCAGAATTGCTACACTTAGGCCACGCAAGATCCTCGACGTCATATAGAGACTCCCGATCCGTTTGCCGGCACCCGCGTGGGCACGCTTCGCCGGTCGTTTGCGGGGCGCATAGTTCGGGATCGGCTCGCAAATGTCAATCGCGAGCGTGCGTCTTTGGTCGAGGCGGAGGCGAGCCTATCTGGGCATAGCAATTGACGAACTGGGTCGCGCCTGCCATATCCACGCGCGCTCCTGGCGAACCTGTCGAGCGTTTGGAGGTCTATTGTGAACGGGAACCCCCCAGCCGGGCGCGCGCCGCTGTATGCCGCGGTGAGCGAGCGGGATTGGCAAGATTGGCGCTGGCAGCAGTCGCATCGGGTGCGCAGCGTCGAGGTGTTGGAAGAGCTTGTGCACCTCACCGCCGATGAGCGTCAGGCCTGTGAAAGCACCACCGAGCCGCTGCCACTCGGGATCTCACCCTACTACGCCTCGCTGATGGCCGCCGACGATCCACAGTGTCCGGTTCGACGTCAGGCGGTCCCCACGATGGCCGAGCTTGGGGTCGTCGACAGTGAGTATGACGACCCATTGGCGGAGGAAGAAAACCGCGTCGCGCCTGGTCTTACGCATCGTTATCCGGATCGAGCGATGCTGTACACCACGCATCAGTGCGCGGTGTTTTGTCGTCACTGCAACCGTCGTCGCAAAGTTGGGGATCCAACCTCCGCGCCCACCAAGGCCGATCTCGATGCCGCGGTGCGTTACGTGGCCGGCCATCCGGAGCTACGCGACTTGTTGGTGTCGGGCGGTGACCCGTTGTCCCTCTCGGACGAGCGTCTGGACGAGTTGTTGGGCAAGCTACGTGCGATTCCTCACCTACAGATCATTCGCCTGGCAACGCGCATGCCGACGACCTTGCCGCAGCGCATCACCGAGGAGTTGGTGCAACGACTCAGGCGTCACCATCCGATCTACGTGGCCACGCACTTCAATCACTTGAAAGAATGCACTTCGGAGGCCGCGCTGGCGTTGAATCGCTTGGCTGATGCTGGGTTTGTCCTGGCTAATCAAATGGTGCTGCTCAAGGGCATCAACGAGGCGCCGGCCATGGTCCGCGAGATGAACCAATGGTTGCTCAAACAGCGCTGTCGACCCTACTACATCTTTCAGTGTGATGCCGCTCGTGGCACACACCATTTTCGCACCAAGGTGTCGAGCGGTATCAAAATTATCGAGGGATTACGGGGTTATACAAGTGGCCTCGCGGTGCCGCATTACGTTGTCGACCTGCCCGGGGGAGGGGGCAAGGTGCCGCTCATTCCCGAGTACCTGGTTAAACACGAGGGTACCAAGCTCACCTTCCGTAACTACGAAGGCAAGCTGTTTAGCTACGACGAAGGCGAGTAGCGCTTTTGACTCGCCCCTTGGGCATGCCCTCTAAGGCGATGCCATAGAAACTAATTTGTTTTTAGTTTCAGCTCGTTAGCTCCTGGGAACGGCAAATCTTCGGCGCCCGAGATCTCGCGTGCCAACTCGTTACATTAGCAATCGTGGCAGCAACAGTGGGCTGCCAGACCACTTTCGGGTGCGGGAATGCCTATGGGGTTGCCCTTATAGACTCAGGAGTGACGATGTTCATGCGAAGCCTGGTGTGGGTCGTTGGTTTCAGTTTGATGGCGTGTGGTGGTTTAGTCTCCGAATCCGTAAGCGGCGTAGAGGGCGACGACCGCCAGGCCGATGGCAACAGTGTTGGTGGCGATAGCGGCGGCAACGCCACGGACAGTGGCAGTAACACCGCCGACACCGATCACCCCAGCGACAACGGCAGCAACCCCACGGACGTTGATGCTGGCGCGGTAACGGACAGTTGCGACGCCGTCGCCGCCATGGCCGTGAGCATCACCTTCGCAGGCAGCTCGGCCGTCACCTCTGATGCGACGCGGGTGAATATCAATGGCGCCATCGCTACCATCAACGCCAGCGGCACCTATGTCATCTCCGGCGAGGTTGCGAACGGCCAACTCATCGTCAATGCCGCTGGGGCGCTCGTGAAACTTGTGCTGGATTCGGTGTCACTCAAGAGCACTTCCACGTCGCCATTTTACGTGCTGGCGGCTGAGAAGGCTGTGATCTACCTTCCCGAGGGCTCGGTGAGTGCACTCTCCGACGGCTCCGCCTACGGCACGAGCAGTGAGCCCTCTGCAGCCCTGTTTGCCAACTCCGATTTGCACATCTGCGGCGCTGGTAGCCTCACCGTTCACGGCAACTCGCAAGACGGCATCAGCACCGATGATGGTTTGCGCATCGAAAGTGGCACGTTGTCTGTGACGGCCAAAGATGACGCCATTCGAGGTAAGAGCTACGCCACCATCACCGGCGGCACCATCACCGCATCAGCCACCACAGGGCATGCGCTCAAATCGGACGACACCGTGGTGGAAAGCAACGGCATCGTGACCATTACTGGGGGCACCTTGCAGTTGACCTCCGCCAGTGGTGACGGCGTACATGCCACCCACAAAATCCTCGTGGACGGCGGCACCACCACCATCGCGGCCACGGGTAGCCAGGGGCTCAAGGCGGCGGTGTCGGTGATCCAAAATGGCGGCAGCGTCAACGTTACTGCCTCCAAAGAGGGCATCGAGAGCAAGCTCATCACGTTTAACGACGGCAGCATGCGCATCACGGCGAGCGATGACGGCATCAATGGTACTGCCGGTAGCGCGGTTGAGAACGACGATGGCAGTGACGTGATTGTCAACGGCGGCTACGTCTACGTGAACGCCTCTGGCGGTGATGCTTTAGACAGCAACGGCAGCCTCACTATCAACGGCGGCACCGTGGTGGCGCATGGGCCCTCGCAAGATCCAGAGGTGGGGGTCGACGTGAACGGTGACTTCCTCGTCACAGGCGGCACGCTCGTTGTTTCGGGTACCAGCAACAACATGACCGAGACGCCCAGCTCGTCATCCACCCAGGTTGCGGTGCTGCTCAAGTTCCGCTCAGCCAAGTCGGCCAACTCCATTATTCACATTCAGGATGGTGCTGGCACTAACATCCTGACCTTCGCGCCAGCGCGCCAGTATCGTTCAATCACGCTGTCGTCCCCGGCGCTTAGCCGAAGCACCACTTACACGGCCTACAGCGGCGGTAGCGCCACCGGCACTAACGTGGATGGCTTATACACGGGTGGCACCTACACCCCTGGTACCAGCCTCGGTACCTTCGTCACCGGCAACGGCACCGCTAACAGCGCCACGGTCAACTGAGCCGCCAAGCTATTCCCGCAGCGCGGCGATGGCAGCGTTTCAGTGCGCGTTGTACCGCTTGGGCTCTGCACGGTGAAGCTTATCGGCAGGTCGCGTCTCCGCAGCTCCCGATCGTTGCCCAACCTCAGCCTTGTAGGTTATGAACCGCGCGATCGGGCCTACAGGCCCATCTGCTTGGGGGGTTCCCGATGATTTCGACCCAGAAGGTAACGCTTACGAAGGCCGGCTTGGACTGCGTGTGGGATGCGATGCGCCAGGTAGGTTTTAGCGAGCAAGAGTTGGCAGGCCAGCCAGAGCTGCTTGCGTGGGTGGCGCGCGAAAACGGCATTCAGGACTTTCGCAACCTACAAGCAGGCACCAGCATCAAGTTGCCCAACGTGGCGGCGAAGAGCTTGGTGTTGGCCGAGGTTACCGCTGCGCCCGATCAGTTTGCCGCGGCGCTGCGCTCGGTGGAGTTGGATCGCAACGATTGGCTGCGCAAGGCCGCCGCTGGCGCCAACGCCCCGCAGCTCATCGGTGTGCGGGTTAACGTACTGCCGTCCGAGGTGCCCTACGACGCCAAGGTTGCAGACAGCGTCCGCTTTGCACCTCAGGCCGATCACGCCAAGGTAACCAAGCAGATGGGAGAGCAAACGCTCACCTACAGCTGGACCCAAGGGGCGGTGTATCGCAAGGTGGCCGACAAAGATGGTGGCGGCGAGCGGCTGGTCACAAGCGGTAGCGCCAACGACATCTACGTTACGGAGTTCAATGAGTTCGCAACCCGCGATTGGGAGCGCACGGTGGTGTTCGCGCCGTCCGGCAACCTGGGCATGCATTATCTCTCAGTGTTGCGCACCGAGCACGGCGTCAGTGGCCGCGACCAGGCATTCGCCGGTGCCAGCCTCGAAACTTGGGACCTGCAAGGCAATGGCGTTATCAGTCTCGATACTTTGATGAATCGCACTGAAACAGCCCTCCTGGTGAATGAGGTCGCAACCCAATTGTCGCGCCAAGGGCGTGTGCACAAGAGCGCACTGGCAGGCCATTTGAACAACTCGTTCGCGCTCTACCAAGAGGGGGACAAGCTGTGTCTGAAGCTTCTGGTCCCCGATCACCTCTACCGCGGCGACGCTGCCAAAGGCTATGTGAGCGAGTTTGTCTTCGACGTCACGAAGTCAACGGCGTTGCGCGACTATCGGGCGCGCTAAGGATTTTCTCTGACCTACTTTTGAGGAGTTTTGTGATGCTTCACCGTACTACGCAGCTGCGATGGGTTATCTTGTTGTTGGCGAGCGCGTGCGCCACGAGCCAAGCCGTCGCGCCGCCGAGCCTGCGCCGGGGGCAGCCGCCGCTGGTGATTCAGGGGGAGCTGTCGCGCATTTTGGGAACGATAGGTTATCAGTGCAAACCCACTGCCGATGGTACGCAGCTGGAATGTGCACATCCCGACCGAGTGGACCTGTTTTTTGCCTACCTGTTGAACAACAACAACCTGCAGATCTATGCGGCCTTCGGGCGTAGCGGCGATGCCAGTTTGAATGATACCTGGCGTGGGGATTGTGCTGCGGTGTTGGCCGAGGTGAACCAGGTGAACGCCGGCTACCTGCCGAAACTCTCCTGTGAAGGGGATGCGTTGTTCTTCACCTTCTACACCTGGTTGCCCGACAACGGTTTCACCGACCAAGATATTGCCGCCTTTGTGGAGTTCGCCAGCGGCGCCGTGGGGGATGCCATTACCGCCGCCGGCATGCTCAAGCCTGAGGCCGCTCCGGCCCCGGTCGCGCCCGCAGGTACCTAGACTCGCCCAGACCGTCGCACTTGCCGCATTGCGTTAGCCAGGTCGCCGGCTCGGTGGCTGGGTCGGCCTCACGCAGAATCCAGCGCGTGCATGTAACCTGCTGATAATAAATAACAATTTTAAGTACATCGATGCCGTTTTAAAATTTCTTGGAGCTGGACACTCATGGGCAACAGGAGGCGCTTGAACATGACTGCCACGACCTTGAGCCCCATCCCGACCGCCTTGGTACACGAAGCGTCTCCCCGTGCGGTGACAATGGCAGATTGGGTGCATTCTCGGCCGACCCTTAGCCTGGCATTGGGCAGCCTGATAATCGCGTTGTTGGTGCTGGCCACGCCGGCGTTGGCGGTGCTGGAAGTTTTGCAGTCGGTGAGCCGTTTTGGTCGTCCGGCCACACAGCCATCATTGCGCGCAGTCGTTTGTCCGGTGTGGCGCTTTCCCGGCTACTAATCCCGGCATTGATCGCCTGGGGGCGCGCCAAATCTACACACCCTCGGCCGCAACCTGGCGATAACATTGCCGATGCTGCATGCCGTTCAAGGTCAGCTTGGTACCGTGTCGACTTGCCCACCGGCCGTCGCGCTGTCCCACCCCGTACCCACGTTGTCGACGCCGACGTCATGCGCAGACCACTATCAGTCAGGCTCGGTTCAGGCTGTAACTGGCCCTGCCTATGTGGCAAGTGCGCGCCGCGCGTCGGGCCAAGCGCTCATCGATTTGCAGGCGGCCGCCCGCCTCAAGGCCCAAGACGTTGTTGCTCCCAACCGTTTAGATCAGGTGTTGGCGCGCGTGGCCGAGCTGCGACGCTTGCCGCAGGTGCACGTCGAGGATATTGGCGTGGTGGCGGGCACTTTGATGTCGGTGGTGCATCTCGGCTGTAATGATCCCACCAAGCCGCCAAAGCTGCGCGTGTTTATCGCTGCAGGTGTACACGGGAATGAGGCCGCAGGACCAGCGGCGGCGCTGTTGTTGGTCAATCGTTTGCTTGTCCACCCTGAACTGCGTGAGGGCGTGGAGTTTGCGGTGCTGCCGGTGGTGAACCCCACAGGCTATGCGGCCAATCTCAGGCTCAACGCCGACCAGCACGACGACAACCGTACCTTCCACTGCTTTAATGCGCCGAAGGAGGTCAAGTTTGTGAGGGCCGCGCTCAAGCGCGTGGCACCCGACCTTGTGATCGATTTGCACGCCGCTGTCTCCAGCGATGGCTTTTTTGCCATTGAATCCACCCCGACGCCGTTCTTGGATGACGTGTTGAAGCGCTTGGCCGCTGATTTCAGGGTGAGTGACGCGAGCAGAATCTATCGGCGCCGCACCACCGGCGTCTTTACTAGCAACAACCCAGGCACGCTCAAAGGCTATGCCCATGCTCACGGCGCGCGTTGGGCGGTAACCCTTGAGGCGCCCTATGAGCACGACTATCAGGAGCAGGTGAAGGGCTTGGAGCAACTCGCACGCAACATCGTCGCGGCCGCGAAACGCGAAGCCGCGGCTCCGGTGGCGGCCTAGCCAACCCTTGATGCGCTTGCTGCCGAAAGGCTTGTGCGCCAAACGGCAGCAGCGTGTGCCTACTCCTGCTTGATCTTAACGGTCGGCCCACGCACCCGGTTTTGGCCATCGTTGGGCGGATTGTTCGCCAACTCCAGGCGTTGCTCGCCGATGTACCAGCCGTTCCAAACAGTGACGTAGTCAAACGGGTAGTCTGCGGGCACGTTGAGCTTAAACGTGTCGCGCACGATCTCGCCCGGTTGCCACTCGGTGGTGGGGTAGAGGCCATCCACGGGATAATGGTCGGCGTGGATGCGTTTGCTACCACCTTGTGGACCATCGGCATGTACGAAGATCTGCCAATCGCGGTCCATCACCTGCAGCGCCTGGTAGTACAGCGAGATCTCCACCGACTCTCCGGGTTTGACGGTGGCCGGTGTGGCGCTGAAACCTACGAGCTTGATCTTGCCATTAAAGTCGGCGTCGATGCGCTGCGCCTCGGCGGGCAGCTCGCTGACGATATGCTTGGCGGCTTTGCGGCCGTCTTCATCATTCGGCTGATCAGACATCAAGCGCGCGTACGGGTGATCGTCGTTGACGACGTAGACCTTGATGCCTGCTTGCGTCGCCACACGGCGGAAGTCAGCCAGGCGATTCCGATCCACGATTACGAATTTGCGCCCGTCCCGTTTTAGAAACGATTCCAGGAGCTTGTCGTTGCGCAAGTGCACACAACGGTTTTGGAACAAAAAGATGACCGAGCGCTCGGGTTGTTGCCAATCGTTGTACTGACCCACAGGCTCACCCGGCTTCGCGAGCGTTTCGTAGGCGTAGTACATTGGCTTGTAGCTGAAGGATGACTTCAGGTTGGGGAAGGTCACCCAGCTCAGGTAGCAGCTGAGCGCAATAGCACCCGCCGAAATCAGCGACAGCTGAATGCGACACAGGTAGCGCGCGAGCAGCCCGACGCCCATCGCGATGCCCAACGGGAAGAAGATGACTTGCAATGCGATGAACGGTTGGTACTCAAACGGCGTCTCGCGGTTGGGGTAGTATTCGAACAGCCGGTGGAAGTACCTGAAGTCCAATACCAAGTCGTGAGCAAAGGTGCCGAACATCACCAGCGCCACGGCCGTGAACACCAGCAAATCGCCGCGTGCTCCTAACCCCGCCCAAAACGGCTTGGCGTCAGTGTCTTCGTATGCCGGTACCTGCGGCCCCAGCGGTGCACCCGCCTCCACAAGCGCAGGCAGGTTTTCCGGCTGTTTGCCCAGGAGCCCCAGCGCCACCGCCACCATCGCGCCCAAGAACGGCACCACCGGCAAGATGTAGTGGGCGAACTTGGTGCCTGAGAGGCTGAAGAACAGGTAGGGCAACAACGTGGCCAACAGCAGGTACAAGTTGCGCCGATTGGCGATGCTGCGCACGGCACTCGCGCGGCTCATGAAGATCCACAAGGCGCCCAGCACATAGGCGCTCCACGGGAACAGGCCGTAACCCAACTGCCGTACGAAATAGTCGAAGGTGTTGCCTGGCTTATCGATGGTGCCAGCTGCGCGTCCCAGGTGGTGGTAGAAGATAAACTCGTTCCAGTAGGGCCAGCCGTGGGCCATGGTCATGTAGATGTACCAAGGCGAGGCCACCACCATGAACAACGGCAAGCCCCAGCTTACACGGACGCGCTTCAACAGATGTAACGCGTGACGCATCAGCGGGAAGTCGTGGAACACCCCCAGGCCAATCCCCAGGCCTGCGGCCGCACCCAACAAAGCTTGGTAGAGCGCCCGACGTTCCTTCTCCATCGCGGGCAGGTAGTAGGCGACCAAAAAGGTTGCGACAGCGATACCAACAGCGATGCCGCCACGTTTGGCAAAATAGGGCAGCCAGCGACGTTTGGCGACGAGCTCGCGGTAATCCTGCCAGCGGAAGCTTGCCACCGCATAGCCGGCCAACGCCAACGCCACCAGCGTCGGGGCGACAAAACCTTTGGCCAGCACCGCCAGCGCTTGCAACACCCAGAAAGCAAGAAACGGCCACTCGACGCGTATGAAGCTCTGAATGCGTCCCCACAAGGTGAGCGTGTGTCGATCGTGCGTGTCCGCGACACGTTCGGTGAACAAACCCACCGCGAGGTAGCCCAACCCTGGGGCAAACGTGATCACGAACAGCGTGTCCACCATCACCTGACGGCCAATCATCAGGTATTGCGGCGCCGTCATAAGGATGATGCCGGCCAAGACACCGGTCTTTTTGCCCCACAGGCGGCGCACCCAGTCGTACTGCAACACGCCACCCAGAATGGCGGCCAGCGCGAAGGGGATGCGGGCGGCCCATTCGTGGGTAGCGAAGTCGCCCACCGAATCCCAAAACAAGCTGAAGCTTGCGCGCAAGGCCCAGAGCATCAGGATCGGCTTGGACCACCAGTTGTCGATGCCACGGTACCACGGGTTGTTCCAGGTGCCGCGCTCCTGCATCTCCCAGGCTACCTGGGCGTAGTGCGGCTCCCATGGATCCCACAGCGGATAGGCACCCAAGCGTGGGAGGTAGATGAGACACCCGATGGCTGCGACGACCAGAGCCCAAAAGCCCGGGCCGCGCTCTTCGAGCCAATCGAGGGCGGAAGCGATGCGTTCATTCAATGATGCCATAGACGTCCTCACTCTGGCCGAGCTGTTTAGTCGATTCGCCGGGGCGTTTCCAGCAGTCGCTTGGCACTGCGTCCCAAGCCACGCTATGCTCAGTCGTCCACGTGACATGAACCCATGAGTCCAGCCTCACCTTTACGTACCACGCCTCTTGAGAGCGACATCGCCGCGATGGCGTTTGTGCAAAGTTCCATCCTGTTTCGCGGCCTCGAACCCGACGCGCTCTCCGTGTTCTTCAAACAAGGCGTTATTGTCGAGCATGGTGCGGCCGTCATCCTATTCGACGAAGGTGACACCGACGACGCGTTGTTTCTGGTGCTCGAAGGCAGCGTCTGCGTGCACAAGCGCCACAAAGCTGCAGAGGTGGAGATTGCGGTGCTGGAGCGCGAAGGGGTGTTTGGCGAGATTTCGGTCTTGGCCAACCGTCCGCGTTCGGCGCGGGTCATCACCCGAACCGACGTGCGCTTGGTGCAGGTGCCTGGCGCGCTGGTACGGGCCGTGGCGACGGCCTATCCCAAGCTCGGGCGCAAGCTCGCGGGTCTGATGGCTGGACGCAACAAAGACACAGAGAAGAAACTGGGCGGTTAGCGTAGGCAGGTGCAGCATGCAGTATCGGTGCGTCACGATGGCCGCAATCTCAGTCGCACTCGCTAGCTCGCCGATGCGCGTGTTGAGTGCGACGCTTGATCCGCCCGTGGATGATCGTCACCTGTTGGTGCTCGTCGTCGTTGATGCCGATTCGTACCGTGTGCAACAAGTGTTGGTGGTCGCGGCGCCGCTCCCTGTGCATCGGGCCAATTTTCAAGGAAAATCAGGTGATTGGGAATTTGGCGTGGCCGCAGCCGAGGGTGAATGGCAGCGTTTCGGACGTCTGGCTGACCCCACGTGGATTCAT
>JAKLEG010000240.1 GCA_022703175.1 Myxococcota bacterium
CGCGCTTGGCGGCATCTTTCTCGGTGATGTACGGCGGGTTGCCCACCACAGCCTGGTAGCGTTTGGCTAGCACCGTTTTGGCCAGGGCCTCGTCTTCGAGGGCAAACAACTCGCCGCGCCAGGTGTTGGTGGTGACACCCATGAGCGCGCCGAACTCGCGCTGCCCTGCGACATCTTCTTGTGCGTGCAACAACGAATCCGCCACCACCAAGTTGGCATGCACCGCCGGGGCTTGGGCGAGCTTTGTGAAACCGGCTTGTTCTATGAACGCCAACGTCAACCGAAAACGCGCAATCGCCACTGCGTACGGGTTGATGTCGACACCATAAATCGCGTTCAGCGCTGACAACGCCGCCTGCCGCCGGTCGTGGCCGGGCTCGGCGCGCAGGCGCTCTTCTACCAAGCGCCGAAAAGCCCCCAACAAAAAGTGGCCGCTGCCACAGGTGGGGTCGATGAGGGTGGTGCCTTCTAGACCAAACTCTTTGAGGGCCGGGGTAAGCGTTTGGTCTAAGATGAAATGCTCTACAAAATCAGGTGTTTGTAACAGCGCGAAGCGTTTGCGCACGTCTTCGTCGAGGTCTTGGTAGAGGTCGCCTAAGAAGCGTGAGTCGCTCTGCCCGAAGCGAAACGCTGGCTCACTGGCGTTGGGCGTGCGGAACAAGGCCAACAGCGCCTTCGCCCCCTCGGCCGACGGCGCCAAGCGCCATACCAGGTTGTGCTTGACGTCAAACAGGTCGCGGGCCGCCGGCAGGTGGCCGAGCTCTTTGAACACCGTGAGCAGGTAGTCGCGCTCGTTCAAGAAGGGGGCAAGCGTTAAGAAGAGCTTTTGGCTGTCTTCGGCCCCTGGGCCGGCGATGCGGTTGCGCTCTAACAGCCCGCGGTCTTCGAGCGTGCGCACGAACACCACCGACAACACCCACGCCGATGCCACCTGCCCGGCAAAGCTGCGGCGCCAGACTTCGTAGGTGTCGGCGGTGCGTTTGGCCACGTGCTCGTGTTGCCACTGCGCTTTGAGGGCGCTGGTCACGCCCGGAGAATTGTCGGCACGGGCGACGAGATCTTCGATGAGCTTCGCGTGCACGGGCCTAATCGCCTTGAGCAACGCCCCGGCATCGAGCGGCGCTTTTGGATCGGCCTGTGCCACGAGGTCTTCGGTGGATTTCTTGGTTTTGCCTCGCGCCATCGGTTACGCCGCCTTCTTGTGTTGGTTTTCGATCCACGATCTCGGCACGAAGAACGATTGTGACGGCAGCAAACCAGGAATGCTCAGCTGGCCGTTGATCGCAGCCGGACCGTTGCCGTCATGACACGGCACCACCAACAAGATGGCCTTGGTGCCGTCGGTGGTGCCTGCGGTCTGGACAAAGCGCGCCAAGAACTCGTCGAGTTCGTATTTGGCCACAAGCCCCGCTTGCACGAGCAAGAGCGGCGCCGCGCTATTGGGCAACAGCTTGGCCGCGAGCCGATTTGCGGCATCTTCCATCAGGCTCTTGAGCCGTTGCCACTGCTGCCCATTGCTGCCGGCGGCGTCGGCGGCAAACATCGCCTCAAGTTTCACTCTCTTCTCACTAGCCAGCTCCTTGGCGGCGTCGAGCAACAACGCATCGAGCGGCAGCGGTGTGACTTGGAGTTGTTCGGCCAGCGCCGCCACCGCAGCGGTGGTCTGGTCGGCGAGCACCTTGAGGGCGCAAAAGCGGCCGCGTTCGACGGCCGTTCTGAGCTTCTCGTCGAATTCGCGCGCCTCAATGGCGGAAAGCGACATCGAGCGGCGCTCGGCGGGCAGTGCGGTCATTTCGCGGCTGATGCTCGAATAGGTGGTGTCTGGGCCGCGGTAGTCGGCAGCCTGGCGGCGTTGGTAGGCGTTCTTGGCCTCATTCCAATCGAGGCCTTCGGGCCGCAATAGCTCGTCGAGCTCGGGGCGTTTGGGCAGCGCCGCGGCTTCGGGGTAGCGCTGACGCACCCGCTTGCTCACCTCATCGACGCTGAGCCTGTCGCCCACCAAAACGCTGGCGGTGAGCTTGATGGCACGGGCAGGGTCGAGGCCGCGTTGGTAAATCTCCAAGCGCGTCGAGCGGGCGGCGTGGCGGCTGGCATCGGCAGCCAACTCGGTCAGGCGATCGGGGTTGAGCTTGGCCAGGTCGGTGCCCGAAACCACCCGCCCAAGCTCAGCCAGGGCCTCGCTGGAGGGTGCCGGAGGGTAACTGAGAGCCAGCTCGTCGGCCCGTTTGCCCAACTCGCGCAGCATGTCGAAGGTGCCACCATCGGAGCAGATCCAAGCCGAGCCCCCCGGAAGGCGGCCAAACACCAGGCCATCATCGTCGTCATGCTCGACCTCGCATACCACGCGCAGCAAGGCCGAGGTCTCGACGTAGAGTTGGCTTTGCGGTTTCGACTTGTCGTGCCCGAGGTCGGCCAAGAGAAGCGCTGCGGCCTTGGCAAGCAGAATCGCGCCACCGGCTTGTTCCACGATGACCCGAGCGCGTATCTGCAGCTCGGCCAACCCTGGGTGCTTCTGCCAGGTCTCGCCACACCGCTGGATGGCGAGATACACCGCAGCCGCGGTTTTGGTGGCCGCCTTTGCCACTTCGGTGCCGCTGACATCGGTGCGGCCCACGAAGGGCGCATCCAACCCATAAAGCTGGCGCGCAAAGGCGCAACTCTTCGATTTCTCGGGCAACAGTGCCTTTAGCCAGCCCTCGATGGTCGCTGGGTGCTCGCGCTCGTCGGCAGCCTGCTGAAACCTCTCCAGCGCCGTTTTGATGGCTGTGTGATCGAACGCGGCTTTGTGGGCAATCGTGGCCAACTGCCGGGTGTCGGTGGTGGCGGTAACGCGGGTGCTGTAAATGCCGGCGTCGGCCAGGGCACGCACAATGGCGGGCTCGATGCCGGCATCAGCAAGCGCCACGTCGGGGCCGTGGTAGGTGGGTAGAAGCGGCTCGATGCGCGCCGCCGTCACCGTGCGCAAACGTAGCCAGTTGCTGCGGAACTTCAACACCTCGCGGGCCACGGTGCGCCCGACGCCGCGAATGGCGGAGAGCCGGTTTTCTGGGAGCTGCAGCAGATCTTGGGCGTGCATGAGCCCCGCTCTATCGAGGGCGTTGATGGCCCGCACCGACAAGGGCAACGCCGCGATCAGCGTCTCGGGTTTCACCGCTGCCACGACACTGTCGGGCACATCGGTAGTGTCGTCGGCGGCGGCCGCTTCGGCACGCGCTGGCAGTTGCGCCCCTTGAGCGGCAAAGCACCCCACCCAGGCCCGGCGCATGTCGGCGGCAGTCGGGTAGCGGTCATTGGCATCACGGGCGAGCGCCTTCTTGAAGAAGCTGTCGAGCGGGTTACGCACCAACGGGTCGAAGGCCTCAGACTTGAGGCAAAGCTCGGCTTGAGGGTCGAGCGCGCTCGTGCGGCCCGCGCCGTAGGTCGGCCGAATGCCAGTGAGCATCTCGTGCAGCGTCACTGCGGCGCTCCACAGGTCGGCCGCGGCATCCCACGAACCGCGATTGCGCAAGAACGGGTCGCGGTAAGCGGCGGTGCCGACCTCGATATGATTCGCCGGGGTCTGCGACAGCGAGAAATCGAACAAGGTCAGATGGTTCGAGCCCTTGCGACTCTTCGACATGCCCACCCCGAGGTTGGCGGGCTTGATGTCTCGGTGCGTAATGCCTTCGTCTTCGAGCTGCGAGAGCGCATCGAGCAGGTCTTCGCCGTAGCGAAGTGCAATATCGAGCAGCACCGTGCCGTCACGTTGAATCTTCTTGTAAAGCGTCTCGGTGCCAACGATAGACATCAGCAATGCGCTCCGGCCAGCCACCGTTAGAGGTTGGCTAACCGTATGTTCCAACTGCACAATTCGCGGGTGATTCAGGCGCGCCAAGGTCTGCGCCTCGGCGCCCATGCGCGCATCATGGCTGCTATCGATGCTGACTTTGAGCGCATACTCTTTGTCGTGGTAACGCACCTCGAGCACCCGGGCAGTCGCGCCGTGGCCCAAGATGCTTACGACTTCGAAGCCACCTTCGAGCTTGTTGCCTTTGACGGCGGTGAGTGGGTCGACCGTTTCTTGTTGGGGCTCTTGAGACGATGTGGCGATGTCGAGCAGCGTGTCGCAGATGAACTCGACACTGTCGAGCCGGTCGGCAATCGAGAGGCTCGTGGCATCGGTGATGAGATTGGCAACTTCGCTAGAAATGTCGTCGCCGACGGCGCGTGGGTCGAGCGCACGGTCGCGTTGAAGCCGTTGGTCGAGCTCGGCTCTTGAGCGAGCCGGCAGCTCGCCGGTGAAGACAAAGTAGGCGAGCGCGCCAAACGAGAACACGTCGCTGGCAGTGCCTGTATTGCCCGAACCCTCGCGCAGCTCGGGCGCCTGAAACAGCGACGCCGTTTCGCTCGTGAGGCTTGAGATGTGGCGTGTGACCGAAGCCTCATCGCTCCCGCCAAGCTGGAAGTTCAAGAGCCGGGTCTCGAACACTGCCTTGTCGCTCTCGCGCACCAGCACGGCTTCTGGGTTGACGGCGCCGTGAA
Organism: Myxococcota bacterium; assembly: GCA_022703175.1. Lineage (GTDB taxonomy): Bacteria > Myxococcota > XYA12-FULL-58-9 > XYA12-FULL-58-9 > XYA12-FULL-58-9 > JACRCV01. The sequence goes on from JAKLEG010000240.1 coordinate 4,522, forward strand.
AGATGCCGCGTCGGTGACAAAACTCGAGGGCATTGCCGACTTGGATCACGATTTGTACGCGCTGGGTGAAACTCAAGTCGGGGTGGGTACGCACAAAGGCATCGAGCGGCTGCGCGTTCTCGAAATCCTCGAAGAGTATCGTTGGCCCCAACGGCGCATCGGCGATGTACTCGGAGAAACTCAACACCCCCGGATGGCCACCCGCGTCGCTCAACAGCTGGGCTTCGCGGTCGGCGGCGCGACGCAATTGGGCGCGACGCTCAGCACTGGTCGCTGAAGACACGAGGTAAACACGTGCTCGACGTCGCTGCTTCTTGAGCGTGCGATGACGCGCCTCGTAGTCCCGGTAGCCCACACCTTGGCCGATGAGACGCCCCAGCGTGTATTCGCCCGCGGTGGTCGCGGCCGCTCGCTCTTTTAGGCCTATCTCTCTTAGCGCTCGGAGGATGGCCGCTTGGCTCGGTCGGTCGATGCGTCGGCCTGCCTTGCGGGGGTCGGCGCCCGGGAACTCATGCCGAGTGATGGCCTTCTCAAACGTGGCTCGGGTCACGATGCGGGCACGGGCCTCGTCGGTGAGATCCACTTTGAGATCGGCAGCGCTCAAGAACACCAGCTCTTGCACCCATGGCACCTGCCCAGCCGGAAGTTCTTGACGCAAACGGCTCGCCAGGATCTTGGCCTTGAGGTTCACGCCCGACAGAGGTGAATCCACGAGGCGCACGCGCCCATCGGGTGTCTGCCAGGTCCAATCCATCACGTTGCCGCCGATGCGCCCTGAGTAGCTCTTGATTTCGACCACGTAGAGCGCGGCGTAACCTAAGATGATGGCATCGACTTCGAACAGGCGCTGGCTCTGCGGATCGAACAGCTCCGTCAACGCCCAAAGGTGGTACGGCTCGGTGTTGGGCAACGCCTGAATCACGAAGTCGATGGCTTCGTTCTCGTGGTCATACGGCGACTTGCCTCGGTTGATCCGCGGCTCCCCCAAAACCATCACGAACTCCTAGCTGCCGGCCTGCGCCTGAGCCCAGGCGAGGTCACTTGGAAAGGCATCGGGGCCTGCAACAACCATGTCGGGTCGCTTGTGTTTTGCAGACTCTGCGGGCGCCAAGAGGGTGGTGCCCTTTTGCGCATTCAACACTGCGGCCGCAAGGCCGGCGATGTGGCGATGTGAGGGCAGCGACGCGACACATGCAACCTGACTCGTGAAGTCCAAGTCACGATTTTCGGCAAACAGGTTGGTAAGCGACGCCACGGCACTGGGCCCTACAGCGAAAATCCTGGTACTGGCATCGATGCCCACAAGACGCACGGGCGTAAGCTTGAGTTCCCAGGCCGCCGCACATGCCGCCAAGATATCGAACGGGCTTTTCTGGCCAACGTCGGTGAGCGAACGCCAAACATCTTCGGCGTGTGCCTGATCGAGGGGCTCCCACTCGGGTCCGAACGGATCGTCTTCGGCGACCGCCGACATGCCGAACACCTGTGACGGCGCAAAAGCAGTTGGCCACGCCACGGCGGCATCTCGAAGCAGCAAATCAATGCGGTCGGCGGTATCGAGATGGCCTTTGAAACCGTGCCAAAGCGCATCGGCATCGGTGCCAAAGCGTCGACCAGTCACTTTGCGAGCTTCGACGGCGCGCAAACCGCAAAGTGACGCCAAGTAGAATGATGTCATTGAAAACGGCGTGGGCGCGTTCAGGTTGGTCATAGGAGGCACAAAACTAGATCGGCTTTGTGAGGGGGGCAAAGGGAAAGGCAGGCCATTGCCGACGTGTCTGGCAAAGGTGACGCTGCTCGAGGGAATAGCTTTCACGTCGCCCTCGCAGATCCCTAGATCCGGGGTGCAAGGTCTAGACGCATCCGTTCAAGCCGCTTCCGGATGACGATCGGTGCATCGTGAGCGTCGTCATCCAGGCGCAGGGCCGGTTTTCCAAGGAGCACTCCATGCCAGCGGTCGCGTGCCACCAACTGGTGAAACATTCTTTCGTCATAGGTTCGCGGCACTAGGCAATAGACAATTTCTAGGGCGTCGCGGAGTCGCCGACCCACGCGGTCGCCCCTCCCCTCTCGTTGTTCCATTTTTGCGGGGTTCCATTCCAGATCGTAGTGAACGATACGGGCAGTGTAGGTATGCAAATCGATCCCTTCAGACCCCACGTTGCTCGCCACTAACACCCAGGGAGCCCCCAGATCTCGAAATGCACTGGCAGACCTGTCTCGCGTGCTTCGACGCTCGTTGCCAGTATATCGCTCGACGCTCGCTGGCGGCCGTCCGTCGGCAGGGCATCCCATGGTCCGTTGTGCGTCTCGAATACGTCGGCGGATGGCTCGGGCCTCAAACGAGCGACGGTCCTGGATCCCGGAAAGCCGCTCTCGAAGCTCGTCGATGCTGGCCAGCCGTTCTTGAATGCCGCGAACTGCAACATGCATGAAGCCTAGGTGTTTACCAGCCAACACGGCCGTCACCTCGTCATCTCCGAGCTGACGAAGCGCAGCGCTCACCGTCTCGTTGCAACCAGTACCGGCTCGTTCTAGTCGACGTTTGCCCTCGCTGCAGAAGTGAGACCACTGCTGACCGTTACGCTTGCGTACGGCTGCTACCGCCTTTTGAAACGCCTCCTGCAGCCGCTCCTGGAGTCCCGCGGCTTCGCCGTGATGGGCGTGGCCAACCCAGCTGGTAAAGACGATTGTCTTTCTGGGACGGCCGTGCCGCAAAGCGGCCTCGATATCATTCCGAAAGGCCTGTTCTGCCCAGGTGGCCAAGGCGAGTCGCCTCGGTGATTCATGCCCACCAGCCCCCGTCGACAAAAGGCGGCGTAACCGTGTTGCCACGTACGTCCGTTTACTCGCCGCGGAGAGTCCAAGACGCTTCTTGAAATACTCGGTCTCGAAATCTCGAAGACGCGTCGTCTCGCCTGCCGCTTGGAGAGATACAAGGATCTCGCGCATGCTCTCGTCGTCAAGCTCATCGAGCCGGGCCCCCAGGCGTGTCAATTGCCCGTCTAGACGCAGGGCAGCGTAGACACGATTCGCGCGCTTGGGCACCTGCCGAGTCGCAAGCCTCCGCAACGTCTGCGCGGCCTCTCTGGTTGCTTGCGGCAAGGGGCCGGCGTTGTTCGGGTTCTCGAAGACGTCAGCGACTCGGTCGATGTAGTGTGCAACCTCTGGCCTATTGAGGATCTTCTGTGGACGAATGAGTATGTTTTGCACCATGCCATTCAACTGCCTTGGCTCCAGCTGGAACGGCGTTGCAGTAAGCAGGATCTTTCGGCTGTGCTTCCGGACGAGACTGAGCGCCTTTAGTGCTCGAGTGGCGATAGCCGAATGTGCCTCATCAACAATGACGAGATCCCATTGTTCACGGCGCAGTGCGCTCAAACCATGGCCACGCCCAGTGATGAGCGACTGGCTTACGATGTAGGTTCCGGCCGGCGGGTGAAACCTGCCACGGTTAAGCCGGGTTGCAACATGAGCCGAACGGCGTATAGGCAGGACCTCAGCCAGAGACTCCGCAACTCGACGGGCCGAGGCAGCGTCTCCTGTTCGCTCAACGCGGTGCAGCCAATCTGCAAGTCTCCGTCTAAAAGGAGAGCCAGCTGAAAGTTCGTCCTCCCATTTTGTCACCAGGTTCGCCGGGCAAAGGACCAGGATGTGCCACGGATGAACCTTGCGCCGCAGCTTGTAAAGTACAAGCGCGGCGCTGGCGAGCGCCTCCCAGGTCTTCCCGAGCCCGACGCAGTCTGCCAACAAGACCCCGTCTTGGTCTCCGTCGTGCGTGAACCGCCGACCGCCGCTATCCACCAATCGCTTGCGTGCCCATACTGCGGCGCATTCTTGATGGCTCTTGCCTGTCTTGAATGTGATTCGGCTCATGGCTTGAAAAACGACGTCACCGCGTCGGCGAGATGGGTTGGCGCAGCAGCAAGAACGGCATCGCGTGCCTCGACAAGCATCGAG
>JAKLEG010000241.1 GCA_022703175.1 Myxococcota bacterium
GGCTGTTTTACGTCAACGATGCAGAACTCGCTGTGCGACCGCTGGCGCGCCGACTAGCAGGCTTGGAATGGGCCGGTTTGCCGCCGCCAACGCTGCCTGCTGAGCTCTTGGAACTCAAACGCCAGGTTCAGGAGCTCCGCCGTGTGCGTTAGACACCTAGCCGCCGTTGCTCTCGTGGGCGCAACCCTGACGGCCGCCCCCGTACACGCGTGGGTGTGCTCCCGCGCTCAAGACGGCGCCGGGGAGGAGGTGGGACCTTCCCTCGCCTGGTCCACGCGTACGTTAAGCTTTGCGCTCTATCACCTAGGCACACTCGACATCGCTGGGAGCGCCGAATTCCAGGCTCTAAGGGATTCATTCCAGGCTTGGTCCCAAGTCCAAGAATGCCAGAGCCCCAACCGCCAATCCGATATCGTGTTTGTTGAGGAACCCACGCTCGCCCAACGAGACCTCGTGGGTTACGACTTCTTACATCCCGAGGACAACCACAACCTCGCCATCTTCCGCGATGCTAACTGGCCCCACCCGGATCAACCGGCCACCAAAATTATCGCCCTCACCACCACCACCTACAGCGCACAAACCGGTGAGATTCTCGACGCCGACATCGAATTCAATTCTGCCAACTTCGACTTCACCGTCGGCGACGTCAACCGCAAGACCGACCTCATGAACACCGCGGTGCACGAAATCGGCCACGTGTTGGGCCTCGGTCATCCCGACGCTTGGGTGGCCATCGACCCCAACTGCACCAAGCGCTCCACGATGTGCTCCACCGCCAGCGAGGGTGACATCGACAAACGCGACCTGGCTTGCGATGACCGCAATGCACTGGTCTTCAAGTACCCCCCCCAAGAGACCAACGGTTATTGTGACGCTCCTAGCTGTGCATCAGGAGCAGAGGCCTGTGGCAGTTGCGACGCAGGCAGCTGCGCCAATTGGGCTGCGTGTGGCTTCTGTGCCCCACCCACGCCGCTGACTCGCAGCGTCACCATTTCGGCAACCGACAGTGACGATGGCATGGGCGGCTGCGGTTGCCGCACCGCATCAAGGGCTGAAGAAACGCTTCTCTGGGTCGGTGTTTTCTTCGGTGGGCAAAGGTTTCGACAACGTCGCCGTCGCCTCTGTCGATAGCGACACCGGCACCACGCGTTCGGCAGTGCCAAGCGCATCCATCGGCAGCGCCTTCGCGCGCGGCGTGAGCGCCGTGCGTACCAACGCGGCCAATCGACCTTCGATCGGCGCCAACACCCCATAACCAAGGGCCGCCAGGATAACGCCGCCTAAGAGCGCCACCTCGGGGGCCGAAATACCGACCCAATGGAACTTCGTCACCAGCAGCTGCATCAACGCTACGCCCAAAAGCTGTGGATGACACACGGCGCCCAAGCCCCATGCGAGATAGGCCGCCAACCGCACGCCAAAAACCGGGCCATAGGTGTTTCCCGCGGTATAGATCTCGTCCAGCACCAACTGACCGCGGCGCAGCAACCATTCGTCGGCCAGCAATACGCCCACCACGGGTGCCAGCAACAACAACCATGAGGCGACGTACGGACCGGCAGCCAAGAGGTCTAACAGCGGCACAGCTACCACCGCGAACCCCACCCATGCCAGCAAGGCTCGTCGGCGTGAAAATTGTTTTGGGAGCGCCGCCACCAACGCCAACGCTGGCGAATACAGCCCCACAAGCGAGCCGGGCAATAACCAAAGGAGTGCACTAAACCCAACTCCCGCCCAGCCGATGGCCAAACCCCCAAAGCCTGCAGCATCGGGGATCGCATGGCCGTCGGCCGAACCACGCACCACTCCGGACGCAGCCGCCAAAAGTCCCCCTACAAGCGCCGTCACCACGGCCATCAGTGGCGCCCCCCATGGCGCCAATATGCCGGCGAGTTGGAATCCGAACCGCTGCGGCTGGTCGCGGCCACACGTTAGCCGCTCCCAGTCGGGGGCCGATAATGCAATCACCAACCCCACGGGCATCAGGCCGGCAAACAATTCCAAGCCGCGCGCCCACAACATGGGAGCTTCGACCGACAGCGGGCCAAAACCTTGCGACGTGATGCCAGCCCACACCACCAGTCCAAAGCCTGCGCACAGCCCAAGCATCAACAAGCCATCGAGTCCCCGCCGCAGCCGCGGCAAGTCACCGGCGGCCAACAGAGCGCCCAACCCAAACAATACCAGAGCGACGCCCCAGGCCACGCTCCGTAGTCCCCACGGCGAGGCGAACCAGGGTTCCTCGGGCACCGAGCGGGCCACCAGTCGGCCGGTCCAGGTGCCAAGCATCAACGCCCACGAGGCCGTCAAGAGCACGCCGATCGCGGCCCTCACCAACAACGGCAAACGCGCCCCTCGGGGGCCGAATGCGGCGCGCATCCCCAACACGGCTCCGGCACCAAAACGGCTAGAGCTACGCGACAGCGCCAACCCCAAAAGCAAAGTCAAAATCAGCGCGAGGACCAGCGGCACCAACGCCTGACGGCGCTCACCCCCAAGGGCCGCGGCATAGCTCACAGGCCCCGCTCCCACCGCCGCCCAGAGCACCAGTCGATCCGAAGGCATAAGCCAACGTCTTGTAGCCTCCACCGGCACCAAATCCCGGTTGACCAGCGCGGGGTCGCCGAAATCAGCTGGCGACAGCCAATCGTCTGAGGACGAGGGTCGCAGAGGCGTCATGGCATAACTCCAGAGCCAGCCCCACTCGCCGGTATCGTCCGTTCCTTCAAATGCGAGTGCACGGATGCCACGTCAGGCCAACTGCAGAAACGTCGCGGGTGTTGACTACCGGCCTTTGGCCACGGCGTCCAAGTCAAGGCGGGCCAACGCTTGGCGAATAAGCTCGCTCTTGTTGGCTTTGTAGTGACCACGACGCTTCAGCTCCCGCACCATATGATCCAAGCGCTCGATATCCTCGTTATACAACGAGATCGAGACGATCTTGTAGTGTTGTGGCCGACTCGCATCGATCGCCGCCGGACGGCCAGGGGCACGGCCGCGCCCAAACATCGCGTCCACCAGGAGCTCTTCGCCTTCCAGGGGATTTTCCGCGAGAGCACGTGGGGCGTTCTCCAATACTCGCTGCCGCACAGGCCGCACAGGGACAGTGGTCTGTTCGAGCGTTTGCGTACTCACGGTCATGGTCTTCGCGTTCATTAGGCAGCCCTCGTTTGAGCAAGGCTCTCACCGGTCCTGAGCCATTCGACCACGCGGATATAGTCGCGAGCGCCGTTGGAATCGGGAGCGTGCTCGAAAATCGTTTTCTTGAAGCTGGGTGCTTCGGCCAACTTGATGTTGACGCGGATGGGCGGCAACGTCTTCGGGCCAAAACTCTTGCGCAAAAAACCCACCACATCGGCGCAGACCTTGTCGCGCACATCGTAGAAGGTCGGCAGCACACCCGCCACGTGGATGTCGCGCCCGAGCTCCTCACCCATCCGGCGCAGCGTGCGCAATACCTGTTTCACGCCCACGAGCGCCAGATAGTCGCAGCTGACCGGGATCAACACCTCGCTGGCGTACGTAAGCGCGTTGTGGTTCAGGATCGATAGCGAGGGGGCACAGTCCAAGATGATGTAGTCGTAACCCGTAAGCTCGGCCATCGTTTCGGTCAGGCGTTGGGTGCGCTCGGCGGCGCTGGTGCGCGCCAACTCAATTTCGACCGCGGCCAAACCCTGATCAGAGATCACGACGTCCAGGTTTTCGCGCGCATGCAACACACAGGTGGACATCTTGGTGGTCCGCAACAGGGCATGGTGCACGAGCCGCGGACTTTCGACGCCCAATGACACCGCGACGTTCCCTTGCGGATCCAGATCAACTAACAGGGTGCGATGCCCGAGCCGAGCCAGGCCTGCGGCCACGGACACCGACGTGGTGGTTTTGGCGGTACCGCCTTTTTGATTCAACACCGCAATAATGCGGGCTGGCTTCGCCGCAGGCACAGACTCCGCTACGACCTTGGGTTCCCGACACGCGGGTGAACAATAGAACCGCCGCCCAGCCGGTGTATCGGCCACGTGGATGGCCAATGTTGGCGTAAACACCGTGTTACACACCGAACAAGTCACCGCAGCGCCCGAGAGCGCCGGGTTACGACAGTTTTGTGAGCAATAAAATTGCGGCGTCCCATCCACGATCGCAGCCTGAAAGCTGAAACGTGGCGTGAAGGCACGCCCACACACCCGACACGTTTCGATCCGTGTTTCCACGTTCGTCCCTCCAAAGTACCCTTGTGATGGCCACCGCAAACGACGCGCATCGCCTGCGATCCTGATGGGTACCCTGCCGGCGCAGCATAATACGGCGCGATCGGGTGTCAAATAATCGGTTAAATAAGTTTAGAGATGACTGAAAAGACTACACTTATTAAGCGTCGACCCCGAGCCAACTCAGGTCGCCCGAGCCCTTGCGTAACACCGTCGGAGTGTTGCCCGATAAATCGATGATGCTGGAGGGCTCCCCGTACAACGGCCCGCCGTCTAGCAACACGTCAATCGACCGGGCGAACAATTTTGCAATCTCGTCGGGATCGTTGCTGTAGGCGACTTCGTTATCCACCAGGCGACTAACTGTGGTGCTGATGATCGGGTGCCCGAGCGCACGAATAAGCATCGTTGAAACGGGACAGGTGGGAATGCGAATTCCCACCGTACGCGTCTTGCTCTGGATGAGCTTGGGCACCTCGCGGGTGGCCGGCAAAATGAAGGTGTAAGGCCCAGGCACATGGTGCCGCAAAATGCGGTAGTTCCGATCCTCGACCACCGCATAGCGCGCGACCTCGGAGAGATCTGAGCACAAGAACGACAAGCGATGCTCGCGATCCAGGCCCTTCAGCGCGTAGATGCGATCGATGGTGCGCTTGGCGTAGATGTCACACCCCAACCCATAGGTTGTGTCGGTCGGGTAGGCGGCGAGGCCACCGGTGCGCAACAGCTCCGCAGCGCGCTCAATATGGCGAGGCTGCGGCGTATCCAGCTTAACGTGCAGACGCAACATGATGTGTGGCCTATCAACCTTTGGGAGGTTCGATTCCGAACGGCATCGGCACAACCCCTGAGGGCATCGCACCGCTTACCGACCCGGGATCATTTTGGCCGCCGGTCAACAGCGGCGACAACGACACAGCGGCGCGTGGCACTGCCACATCGCCCGGCCAAGCATATTCCATCGAAAGTGCGTTCGGATCGCCCCCGCGCACGCGCACAACGCGGCTCAGAAGCTCCAAGTAGACGGCGAACGCCTCATGCCCTTCCAACATGGTCGGCGGCATACCACGCTCTTCCCTATCAAGCCTAGCCCCATCTCATCGCAATTGGGCGTTGACTTACGGCACAGGCAGAAGCGATCATCGTTAGCTTGTCATGGCACGTCAACGCGATAACTCAACTCAATCTGATGACCACAACGCGCGTGGCATCGAGCTGGCCGATCGCGGCTGGTTCGATGAGGCCATTCGCGAATTCCAACGCGCGCTGGAGCTCGACCCCAAGGCTGCACACGCGCACGACAACCTTGCGACGGTGTTGGCCGAAAAAGGCCAGCTACTCGACGCCTTGTATGAGTATGTCGAGGCCCTAAAGGCCGATCCACAGAGCCCCACCGCGCACCACTATCTAGCGAGCTTTCTCGCAGGTCGCGGTTACGACTTGGCCATCGGCTTGTACCGGCGGGCGCTCGACCTTGAGCACGATTTCCCCGACGCCCATCTCAATTTGGCCATGGCACTCGAAGAGCGCGGTTATCTCGACGAGGCGCTGCTTGAGCTTACCACGGCCCAACAGCAAGCCCCCGACGACGAGCTGATTCATCACGAGTTGGCCTGTTGCCTCATCGACCTGGAACGCTATCCCGAGGCGATTGGCCACCTGAAACGCATCATCAAGGGGCACCCCCAGCACGTTGAAGCCTATGTAGATCTAGGGATCGCCTACACCGCGCAGGGCTTCTATGCCGAGGCCGAGGCCACGCTCACGAAGGCCGTCGAGATTGATTCCCACGATTTTGCTTCGCACTATCACTTGGCCGCGCTTTACTCGACGTGGGGGCGCACCAGTGAAGCCTTGGATCACTTGGAGGTCGCCGCCACTCACGATCGTGAAAAAGTACGACTTTGGCTGCGTGACGATCGTCTGTTTGACCCGCTGCGCACCCATGAACGCTACGTGAAGCTGCTGGCGTGAGCGGAGGCTAGGGGGTATGTCCAACGAACCACGCTTGGCGGATGCCAAAACTGGCGATGCCGCCTTCAAGGGAAACCTTGGGATGGTGGCCGACGTCGCGCGCAGCTTCCGACGCGTGCGCGGCGACGAAACCTACGGCAACAACGGCACCCGCACCCTCTGGCATCAAGGCAAGCTGCGCACCGACCTGCTCTCCTGGGAAACGCGCCAAGGCGTGATCGTGCGCCAAGAGTTGTCTTTTTTTGGCCTGGTGGTGGACTACCGCCAGGGCCATCCGTTGCGCACCGGCCACATCCGCACCGACGAGGCCACCACCGACCCTGGCACGCCGCGCGGCAACATGGTCGACCTCGACCCTCAGCTCAGCCGCATCGCTCTCGAATATGCCTCGCACCTGTTGCGTAATGTCCCTGAGCGCGACTTTTTCGCCCAACACCTCTTGAAGCACATCAACGACACCTTGAACGCCGGCTTTGAGGAGAGCCACACGGTTATCTCAGGCCTGGAAAGCTACGCCAAAGAGCTTCCCGAAACCGTCGTAAAGACCCATATCAGCGTCCCCCACCCGCTCGCCCACAAAGCTGCAAATCGTACCCGCATGTTGGCCATCGGCTTGCTGGTGCTTTCGGGTTTGGTGTTGGGCCTCGGGCTCGGAGCGCTCCTATGGTGATCTTCAGTGTCCAGGCGGACCCGCTCCTCCCTCGCATCCTCGCGGCCGGCGAGAGCTTGCGGCGCATTCAGCGCTCCGAAAATCTGGCTGCCGATGGCCGCCGCTCCATCTGGCATCAAGGCACAGAGCTCACCGAACTCCTGAGTTGGGAAGATCGCGAGTTGGCAATCGATCGCCAAGAGCTCACCTTTCTGAACCTGGTGGTTGACTATCGCAAAGGCCGGGGGCTGCGCACCGGCATCGTGCCCGACGCCGAACGTGAGAATGGCCGCCCTACGGCCGATATGATCGAGTTTGATGTCGCCCCGTCCGAGCGCATTTTGCTGTTGGCGGCACAGCTGTTACGCCAGGCCAAGCGGGATTACTACACCCAGCATCTGCTCTCGAACATCAACGATCTGCTCGACAGCCGCTTCTCGCACGCGCAGACCCAGGTTTATGAGTTGGGACGCTGGAAAGACCGATTGCGGCGCGCCTCGGCCAAGGTCAGGGAACTCCCCAAACACCGCCTGCGAATCGCTATCTACGTAGGAACCGGCTTGGTGGTAGGCGCGACGATTGCCGCGCTGGTGCTGTTTTTGTAAAGCCCCCTAAACCCAAAGCCCCAACCCCTCACCAACGCGCCAGCATGACCCTTTAAGGTCAAGCTCCACGTCCCTAGAATCACCGTTGCAGGCGCCACGGACGACGCTGAAAAATCAGTCATGCAGGGAAAAAATCGCAAAGACCCAAACGCAGAAAAGGGCAGCTAGTGACGAATCACGAGCTGCCCTTTTCTAAATTTAAATCCGGCGGCGACCTACTCTCCCACACGGGCTCCCGTGCAGTACCATCGGCGATGACAGGCTTAACTTCCGAGTTCGGAATGGGATCGGGTGGAACCCTGTCTCTATGACCACCGGAAGCTTGAACATACGTGATTTGAATCTCGGGCTTCCGACCGAGCGTGTGCGACTCACAACTTGAGAAGTCGACTAATGCACAAATGATGCAATCAGATCTGACTTCGATAAACTGGAAAAACGCTAAGCCTCACGGTCAATTAGTACTGGTTAGCTGCGTGCATTACTGCACTTCCACACCCAGCCTATCAACGTCCTAGTCTAGAACGGACCTACTTGGAACTTACGTTCAGGGAAACCTAATCTTGAGGGAGGCTTCCCGCTTAGATGCCTTCAGCGGTTATCCTCTCCGAACTTAGCTACCCGGCAATGCTCCTGGCGGAACAACCGGAACACCAGCGGTTCGTCCTTCCCGGTCCTCTCGTACTAAGGAAAGCTCCTCTCAAGTTTCCTGCGCCCACAGAAGATAGGGACCGAACTGTCTCACGACGTTCTGAACCCAGCTCGCGTGCCACTTTAATCGGCGAACAGCCGAACCCTTGGGACCGACTTCAGCCCCAGGATGTGACGAGCCGACATCGAGGTGCCAAACCTCCCCGTCGATGTGAACTCTTGGGGGAGATCAGCCTGTTATCCCCGGAGTACCTTTTATCCGTTAAGCGATGGCCCTTCCACACGGGACCACCGGATCACTATGACCTGCTTTCGCACCTGCTCGACCCGTCGGTCTCGCAGTCAAGCCCCCTTTTGCCATTACACTC
>JAKLEG010000242.1 GCA_022703175.1 Myxococcota bacterium
GTCGTGCGTAGGGCACCGTAGGGGTCGTTGGCGCCCAAGAAGTAGGCGTGACGCACAAAAAAGCTCTCTTCGTTGTAATCGGTGTCGATGAACCAGCAGGCGATGCCGTCGGCGTTGTCGCTCACCACCTCGCCGGTGCTCGGGTGGAACACGTCCACGCCGTTCACCTTCACCCGCAACTGGCCAGATTTCTCCTTAATAATGTCGATATCAGGCTCGCCAAAGATCACGAACAGGTTGCCCTTGCCGGTGTTCTTCAGGTCGTTGGCCATGTGCAAATCGGCGTTCATGCGCGCCTTCAGCACCGGTAGCCGGCCGAGTTTGCTGAACTCGGTGGCGTGCGCCTCGTAGTTAAACGCACAAGCCACGAGCACGTCGAAGCCTGCATCGCCAGCTTCGCGGGCAGCCTCCACCAGGTCGGCGCGTTGCACGGTGCCGAACTCGGGGCCAATAAAGATGGCCGCGCGCTTCTCGGCGCCCTTGTCACCTTCGAGGTAGCGCCCCTCTGCGCACACATGGTCGCCGGGCCACAGCGTGAGCGAGGCAAAGCTTATGCGCCCTTCTTTGTGCGCCTGTTGCACCCCAGCGGTCTTGAGATTCTCCAGAATCATCGCCTCAAAGCTGCGATCGGCGCCGTACTCACCTACCGGCTCTTTGACCTTGTTCGGGTCAATCAGGTCGTCGTTCTCGTCGACGCCCAGCACCCGGTGGGGGCTTAGGCTCTCCACCGTAAACGGCCCGGCCACGCGCACCTTTTTCTTGTCGTCGTAAGGCTTGTCGTACAGGTACTCGAACTCGGCCTTGGCCGCGATCGAGGCATCGATTTCTTTTTGCCGCGCGATGCGCGCCTGCCACCAGTCGGCATGTAACTTCTTGGCGCTGTCGGCCCACTTGGCGTCGGCCTCACGGGGTATTTCCCATTCCTGAAAGCTCTGCTTGACGGCCTTGTTGAGCGCTTCACGCAGCGGCTCGAGTTTCTGTTGCCACTTGTCCCAGATGACATCGATCTCGGCGTTGTTGGCGATCGATTTGAGGGTGATGTGGGGCACGCGCTCGTAGACAAAGCCATGGCGCAGGTTGCCGTGCACCGGTTGTGAGCTAGGTGCCGAGTGAGTGACCTCGGCCTCTTTGAGCTGGCCCTCTTTGGAGTCGGCTAGCAGGTAAAACGGGAATCGCGAGCCCATCACGCGCGCGCGCGCCAAGGCCAGCGCTACGCGAGAAGTGTCGATGGTGATCCAGCGGCGGCCCCATTGCTCGGCGACGTAGGCGGTGGTGCCGGAGCCGCAAGTTGGGTCGAGGACGAGGTCGCCGGGGTCGGTCGTCATGAGTAGACAACGCTCGATTACTGATTTGTTAGTTTGGACGACATAGACCTTCGAGTCTGCAAATCCAGACGTCGTGGTGTCTGTCCACAAATTGGAATACGGAAAAATCGAGAAATCATGAAGGAACCGAACGTAACGCAGCGTGTTCCCAATGAAGATCATTCGCTTGGCTTTGGAGAGCCGTGCCAAACCAGCCGTGTCGGTCTTGAACGTGCCCTTTTTGACCTCGAAGAGTTTGCCCTCGTAGGTGAACTCGCGAACATCGTCACCTTGTGCCGGTCGTTGGCTCGTAATGTTGTCATGAGAGAAGACCCGAAGGGCGTCATTCTTGACGCTTGTCGCTTCTTCCCATTCAGACAGGGACTTGCGGATACCTTCTGGGCTTTGGCCAAATGAGTATTGCGTTGCTCCCTGGTCCCCAGGGGATTTCTCGACGAAGAGCGGGCGGTATTTCGTTGCGTCGGTCTTTCCGAACCAAAGAAGGCAGTCAAAGACACAAGACAACTCATCGGAAGAAGTGGACGACGTCTTCTGGAATACGACCTCAGCCCTGAAGTTCTTTTCCCCAAACACCTCATCCATCACCGCCCGCACCCGATGAACGTTCTCATCCCCGATCTGCACAAAGATCGAACCCGAGTCGGTGAGCAAGTCGCGGGCCACCGTGAGCCTGTCCCGCAAATACGTGAGGTAGCTATGAATCCCATCCCGCCACGTATCCCGAAACGCCTTCACCTGCTCCGGCTCGCGGGTGATGTGGGTGGCGTTGCCGTCTTTGACGTCGCGGCTGGTGGTACTCCACTGAAAGTTGCTGTTGAACTTGATGCCATACGGCGGGTCGAAATAGATGCACTGCACCTTGCCGCGTAGCCCTTCGCGCTCGGCGAGGCTGGCCATGACTTGCAGGGAGTCGCCCAAAATCATGCGGTTCGACCAGTTTTGGTCGTGCTGGTAAAAGTCGGTCTTGTCGGCGCCCTTGGGGATGCCGTTGAAATCGGCGAACAGGTCGGTTTGGAAGCCTGAGGTCTGCGACTTGGCCTGCTTGGTTTGGTTCAACAGGTCGTCGATGAGCACCTTGGGGTGCACCTTCTCTTGGATGTAGAGCGGCGGCGCGTGCACCACCAGGTCGCTCCAATCTTGCTCATCTTTGCCACGCCACACGAGCTGTGGGTCGAGGTCGCGGTTGCGGCGCTCGTAGGCCACGCGGATCGGGTCTTGCTGCTCGGGCTGCAGCACCGACTGAAACTCGGCGGTGGGGATGTTCTTGCGCTTGTCGGCGTCGTGCGTGAGCGTGGCGATGGTTTTGCCGGTGCCGTTTGCGGGGGTCTTTTTGGCCATGGCTATTTGCCCTCGGTCGCTGCCGGCGCCACGTAGCGCCCGATGAGGTTGTTGAAGTTGGCTTCGATCTTGGCGGCAAAATCGCTTTCGATCTTGAACACCTCGCCAAACTCGGCAAAGGCCCAACGGCCGTGGTTGCCCAAGAGATTCACGCCCGGCACCCAGTAGGTTTCCATAGCGGCCTTCTTGTCCTTGGCGTCTTCGCCCCGGTAGCCCTTGATCTCCACCACCAGGTGCAACAAGTCGTTGTCGCCGTGGCCGTCGTCGATAAGCACAATAAAATCAGGCAAATACCTGCGCGTGACCGAGCCTGAGCGGTACGGCACTTCGAAGCCCAGGTTCTGGTTTTTGATGTACGCGCGCACCTTGGGGTGCGATTCGGCCACGCGGCACAGCTCGCCCTCCCAGTCGCTGTCGAGAATGGCCCAGTTCACCTGACAGTGCTTGGAGCTGGTCTCCCAGCGCAGCGCCTTGGAGGTGTTGAAGCGCACGTGGGCGCTGGAGCCAACGGGATTGTACGGATCGAGCAAGGCCTTTACCGGCCGCTCGCCAACAAAATGGCGCGTGATGCCGTCGTTGATGCGGGTGCAAGCCATATCGGCCAGCTCTTGGTACATGAGCTGCGCTGGGTAGGTGCCGCCTTCGCACTTTAGGCAGGTGTCGAGCCATTGCTTGGTGATGCGCTTGAGCTGGCCAAACAGGTGCAGCTTGGGCTCTTCGCCTGGGTCGCGCCACTTGGTGTAGAGCAGGCGCTGGGTCAGGTGGAACAACAACGTCGAGGGTCGCATATCGCCCAGGTGTTGCAGGTTCAGGTCTACCGCCTCACCAATGATGCCCTGGTTGCGCGTGAGTGACGGGCCGACCAGGTTGGGGTTGAGCACCAAGATCGAGTCGTCGTTGAAGGTCGCCGTGAGCCGCTCTTCGGGCAGCTCGACGCGATAGCCTTCTACCCTGGGGAAGCGGATTTCCAGGGCATCGCGCTCGGGCCGCATGGCTTTCACCTGCACCGTCTCGCGCGGCGGTTGCGGTGGCGCCACCACGGGCTTGGCCGTGAAATCAAACGGAATACCAAAAATATCGGCGTACTCGACGTTGAACAGCGCGTCTTCATTGAGGTCGTACGACTGCCGGCGCAAGGCGCGGCCAATCACCTGTTCACATAAGAGCTGCGTGCCAAAGGCGCGCACGCCCAATACGTGGGTCACGGTGTTCGCGTCCCAGCCCTCGGTGAGCATCGACACCGACACCACGCACCGAATGGCGCCGCCCAACTGGCCCGGCTTGCCCACCGTGTTCATGACCTCGCGCAACAGCTCCTGGTCGCTGAGCGTCTCGGCTTTGCGCTGATCTCCGGTGCGCTCGATGATTTCGCGCCGGAAGCGCTCGATCTCGTCGCCGGCCATGTTGCGGAAGTTGTCGTCGAGCGCGTCGCCGGCCTCTAGCTGCTCGCTGTCGATGAGCAAGGTATTGGGTCGGGGCAGCGCGTTGCCGGTGGTTTCGTCGAAGTTGCGAAACAGCGCCAACCGGCCGTTTTCGAGGGTACTGGAGCCGTCGTCGTGATGACGATGAAAACCCGAGATGTAGTCGTACACGAGCTTCGAAGTGGAGGTGTTGTTGCAGACAACAATGAAGCACGGCGGCACTTTGATGCCCGCCTCTTGCCACAAGTGAAAGGTCTTTTCGTAGTGGCCGTAGAGAGCCGACAGTGCCGTTTGCAGGCGCGTGGGCAGCTTGAGCGGATCTAGCTCTTCGGCTTTGCCACGACCCTTCTTGGGCATGTCCTTGCGGATGTTCTCCCAAAGGTTGCGGTACATCGGCATGTCGTTGCCGGGGATGTTCTCGGCCACAGGCACCCGGGGCAGCTTCACGATGCCGCACTCGATGGCGTCCATCAGCGAGAAGTCGCTCATGGTCCAGGGGAACAGCGTGCCTTCGGCGTAGCCCGAGCCGCGCAAAAAGAACGGCGTGGCCGACAGGTCGAAGATGCGCGTGACGCCAAGTTTGCGCTTTACCGCTTCGAGCCCAGAGATCCACACCCGCGCGGCGACGTTGTTGCGCTCGGCTTCTTTGCGGTCGTCACCCTTGAGATCTTCGTCCTCTTCTGCGACGGGCTTTTCGCGGTAGCAGTGGTGCGCCTCGTCGTTCATCACCACGATGTTCTTGATGCCCATCAGGTCGGGCATCACGCGCTGGAGCATCTGCCCTTCGGTCTCCAGGGTGTTCAGCTCTTCGCCACGCCCCTGCAAAAAGGCTCGGCCGCCCGCGGAAAGCTCGATGCGCTCGCGCAACTTGAAGGCGTGATAGTTCGTGATGACGATCTTGGCGCGACTCACGTCATCCAACAGGTCCTTGGGCACCAGGTCGCGGCTTGCGTAGTAGCTGTCGGGGTCGTTGGGTTGAAGCACGCGCAACCGGTCTTTAATGGTGATGCCCGGCGCCACAACCAAAAAGCCGCGCGTGAAATTCTTGCTGTTCGAGCGTCGCACCGCGTTGATGGTTTGCCACGCAATCAGCATCGCCATCACCGTGGTTTTGCCCGCGCCGGTGGCGAGCTTGAGTGCCAGGCGGAGTAGCTCGGGGTTGGCGTCGCGGTTGGCGGATTCGAGGAGGTTCAACACTTTCTTCCCCGAGGCCGTGGTCGGAGCCACCTCGGTGAGCCAAATGGCGGTTTCTACCGCCTCAATTTGGCAGAAGAACGGCCGGATGCCGGTGAAGTCGTGATGGCGCCAATGCTGCAATAGCCGCGCGGTCTCGGGGGTGACCTGCCACTGATTGGGGTTCGGCAATTGCCGCCATTGCTCAACGTGGGCGCGCACCTCGTTGATGATCGACGTGGGATCATATTGCTGCGCTTTGGTCGAGAGCCCCTTGCCTTCGTCGAACACGAGCGCTTCTTGTTTGGCCGACACCTTCTGTTTCTTCGGTTTCGGAATGGGCGTGATGAACTCGGCCCGGCGGCGGCTCTCGATGATCTTTTGGGTAGGCTGGCCCGATTTGTCGAGCTCCCAGTGCCTGGCTGGGCAGGCGTACGGAGAGTTCAGGATCGGACGTTCAAAGAAAGCGTTGCCCATCGCGTTGGCCCCCAACCCTTGCGAGCCACGCGCCAAGACGCATGGCTGATTACTCACCGAGTGGCTGCTCCCCCACAGGCGCTTCGGCAGGCGGCGCATTGTGCATCAGCGGCGATGGGTGGCCAAGAGTTTGTATTGAATTCGGAGCCGGATTGGCGTTCTTTCCGGGTAGCGGCAGGAAGGCGTGTGTGGCAATTTGGCGGCCCGGAGCCATCATGAAGAGCCGAGCCAACGCCCATACCATCACTCCCGAATCGATGTACGACCAGGATGCTTCGAAAGAAGTGTCGGCGAAGCTGAAATGCGCGGCGTGTAACAGAACGTCCATTTTTCGCGTGCCATGGGTTCTCATCTCGCCGCCCGGCGAGCGCCCCCCAAGCGATGGCGACGGCATCCTTTTCGGCCGGATTTTTCGGTGCAAGGGCTGCGGCGCGGTCGACAACTACGTTGTGCCGGCGATGACGCTCGTCACGCTCACGGCTGAGGCCATTGGCTCTGCGGAAGGCCACGGCTCGGGGCGCGTGCAGATGGGTGTTTGTGTGCTGTGGGACGGCACAGCGTGCCGTCGCCCAACCCAAGGGCTGGATCATCTGCGCAAGCTTGCTGGAAAGAGCCCAACCTCTGCCGCAGCCTGGCAGCGGCTCGGCAACTTGTGCAATCGCTATGAACTTTACAAGGAAGCAGTTGAAGCGTGGCAGAAGGCCACAGAGCTTGACGAGAACGATTTTGAATCCGTGTGGAGTTTAGCCGACTACTACCGATTCAGCCACGCCGCCGATGCGCCCGACAAGGCGACGCACTATCTGGTTGAGGCGCTGCGCCGACTGCCGCGGTGCGAGGTGCCCGACGAAGAGAGGCGCACAGACTTTGGCTTTTCGCTCGCCGAAATGCTCCTCGAATTCAGCGACATGATCGATGCGCCCGCCGTACTCATGGCCGCTTGGGGCGACGGCAAGCCGGCGACGCGAGCGCCCACAATCCATGTGAGCAGTGCTGACCTCGGTGCCATCGATAATGAGGACGGACTCGCGATGTTTCTCAGCCGTGACGACCTCGTGGCTTTGACGCTCGGTCACGAACCGCCCAAAGACTCACCCACGCAGCTGGAGCTACTCATTGCGGCCGGTGGCATTGATGATGCCGGGAAACGGCCTCGCGGAGTTCCGCCGGTTGTGGCCACCAGGACTCCGACTCCCGAACCCAATCAGCCTTGCCCGTGCGGGAGCGGCAAGAAATACAAGCGCTGCTGCTGGCTGTCGAAGCGGTAGGCGCAGGCTATCGTCAACCAACCTTATCGGCCCACCATCGCGCACTCGGTTAACGTCGAACAACCAACCCAACTCGTTCCGCAACCACCCGATTTGACTAGATTTTCCGTCTCCAACTGCGTGAACACCCCGCCGCTTCCTGACGGTCGCGGTTCTGTTTCTCGGCCCCAAGAACAGCCCGACTCATCGCGATCGGCAATATTCAGTGCTGGAGCAACAAGAGATCGTCGGCCCCGTCGACGCCCTCTTCAATCTCGCCGACAGCATCCAACAAACCGCCGCCGCCGCAGGCGCCCGCAGCGACAAGCTCACCCAGGCCATACTCGCCAAAGCGTTTTGCAGGGAGTTGGTGCCTACGGAGGCCGAGTTCGCGAAGGTTACGGGGCGTGACGGCTATCGTCGACCAACATTGTCGGCTCGACCACCTAATAGCCTTAGCCGCCGGCCCCACCTCCTCCGCTGTCGCGTATCGTCGCCCCGAAGCTTGGGTAACAGGTGCTTGATCCGTTCGAGTTATCAGGATTTCACGACGGCCGTCCGCCCCAATCATGAAGGCCGATCGTTCCGAAACGAGGACCGCCCTCGGCGGTTGCCGTGAGAAACGCAGCAGCATCATACAGTTTCTCCCTGACAAGCTTGCGCAGCAGCCACTCCAGGACTCGTAGCAATCCCCAATCCCCCCTCAATCACCCGCCCAATGACAAAAACGCCACATAAGTTGCGCCCAGCGCACAATTGCCGACGACAATCGCGCCGCCTGACATAAGCATGCCAAGGGTTACAGCGGCGGGTTTGCGGGGTATGAAAAGGGCGTACGTGTGCGTGAGTGGGGTTTCAAGGTCTGAGGAGCAAGGGATGTTTTCGGCCTATGCGGCGGCCTCGATCGTGACGCCAATCTCGTACAGGCGTTCAGGCGCTACGTCCGCACCATTGGGCCAACAAACTGTATTCAAATCGACGAAGAACCGCTTGAAAAAAATATCATCAGCCAATTCTGCAAAGACCCCGCCCTTGGCAATGTAAGGCGAAAAGTCCACGCGCTTGATGAGGCCATCGTTGAACACCAGGTCAAGGCAACGACCGCCCGAAAATCGAGCTTCAACAACATGGGGTAGCAAGCTCATGGGTCTCTCCTTTTCTACAAGGGCTCAATCCAGTGGAGTGCTTGAGCGTTGCGCGCTCTCGTCCAATCCTCTGTGAGTTCTGCATGCCGCAGTTCCGCCCACTCCCGTACCAACCTTTGGACCCTAGCCGCCATGTGGCCGTGCATCAGTGTGCCATCCAGGCCAAAAACGGCCTCCTCGCCCTCATAGAGGATGTGAAAGTGCGGCGGCGCGTGGTCGTCGAAGTACATGAAGACTACGATTCCGAAAAACATGGAAATTCGTGGCACGACCGCCTCCACCGCTGGGAACTCTTTTAGTCTAACG
>JAKLEG010000243.1 GCA_022703175.1 Myxococcota bacterium
GACGATCCATGAAGGCATGAAAATCACGAAGGCGCCCGCGGTGGTGATGACAAGCACAATCGCGACTCGACCAAACTGTGCGAAACCCTGAAACGAGCTGAACGTCAGCAGCGCAAAACCCGCGAGTAACGCCATTGAGGAGGTCAGTGTCGCGCGTCCGGTAGATAACCAACAATGGAGCAGACTTTCGGCAAGCCCATGCTCGCGGCGCTCCTGGATCATGCGCGCCCAAAGATGCACACCAAACTCGATGCCCACACCGAAGACTACAAGAACAAGAAAAACCGCGATGGTGTTCAGTGCACGCTCGAAGAACGCTGTGCAACCCAAGCCGAGGGCCAGCCCGGCCACAAGCGGCGGCACTGTCGTCAGTAGCGCCCACAGCGAACGGAAGAAGAGCGCGACCACCACCATAATGAGCAACACGCCCCATACGCCAAACGAGACGTCGTCGAGAATGCCGTTGTACTGTTCGAGGGTGTCGAGGACGGCGCCATGCATCGACACTTTGATGTCTGGATGAAAGCGCGTGAAGTCAAAATCACTCGCCAACTTGTTGAACTCCGCGATCAGGCGGCGGTTGTTCTCGATGTTAAATGAGGCCGTCTTGGGAATGATACGAATCGAAAGGTAAGTGCCATCCGCCGTTTGATAGTACGAGCGCATCTCGCGTAGGCTCTTCAAAAGATCACGTGCCGCTTCGAGTTGGACGTCGGTGCCCTGTCCCCCTGCAGTCGGCGCCGAGCTCGGCGCAGGTTGTTGGTCAGAAACCTTTGCCTCAGAGACCTTCGAGCCCGTTGTCTCAACCTGCTCGCTCTCCTCATCATCATCGAGGGCGTTGAACAAAGCAGGTATTTTTTTGTTCTCGACACGAATCCGCGCATGCAGCGTCTGCAGTGCGTGCCTGGGGAGAAGCAGGAACTTGTGCTGTTCGAGAAACCCCTTGGCCGTCTCGAAACGTACCGAGGCCACACGACCCGGTTGCGACTTAAGATAGTCCGAGAACGCACCAGCGGCTTGTAGGCGCTGCTCTAAGGGCCCACCCTCCAGCACGAAACGAATGTCTGTGGTCGGTGCCGACTTCTTCGTGATGATGTTGAGGTTGGTCACAACGCTCGCGTGACTTGGCAGCAGGCTCTTCATATCGGCATCAAGCCCCAAACCCATCGCCAGCCACGTGCCGCCGATAGCGACGATGATGCTCAGTGCCAGGCCCAGCCACCAGAAACGGAGGCTCACAGCAACGAGCCATCGCAGGCTGCGCTCCACGAGACCGCTTGATGAAGACATCGATGTTCACCTCGACACGGCGCAACAACAAGGAGCGCCACCACGGCGTCCCTTTATCAGCAGCGCTTCCTGCAGGCCACCCGGGTGCTAGGGGGTTGCGTTGGGTGCTGCTAGCAGATGGTGCTGCGAACGTCGTCAGCTACATTATGAATTTACATTGTGCGTGGGCTATATTGATGTAAAATAGACCACACATGTACAAAAGAACGCTCTCTACGCAACTCCAGCATCTATCCAAAAGTGTGCTGTTATTCGGCGCCAGGCAGGTGGGTAAATCCACCCTTATGCGGTCTCAACGCCCCGATATCACTATTAATTTTGCCGATGAGCTAACCTTTTTAAGTTATGCAAAAGACCCTGGCCGTTTGCGCCGCGAGGTGGCCGCCGCTAAGAAACCGGTGACCGTGTTCGTTGATGAAGTGCAACGCCTGCCCTCTTTGCTCAACACCGTGCAAGCCATTTTGGACGACATGTCAGGCGTGCGCTTTTTGCTCACCGGCTCAAGCGCTCGCAAGCTGAAGCGCGGCGGCGCCAACCTGCTGCCCGGCAGGGTATTGCTCGAAACCCTCGATCCGCTCTCTGCCTGGGAGTTGGAGGATGCACTCGACCTGACGCGCGCCTTGAGCCTCGGCACGCTGCCAGGCATCTACAGCGACACGGTGAGCGGGCGCGAAACGCTAGAAAGTTATGCCACCAGCTATCTGCGCGAAGAGGTCCAAGCCGAAGCCTTGGTCAGAGATGTTGGCTCCTATGCGCGTTTCTTGGATCTTGCCGCCGACCACAGCGGCCTGTGGATCAACTACAGCAAGCTCGCCAGTGACGCCGAGATCCCCAAAGAGACGTTGCGGCGCTATTACCAGATCCTGGAAGACACGCTCTTGGTGTTTCGTGTGGCGCCGTTTGCCTCGCGCGCCCAACATCGTCGCGTAAGCCAGCGCGACCGCTTTCTGTTCTTCGATCTCGGCGTGCGCAATGCCCTGTTGGGCCAACTGCGCCGCACCCCAAGTCAACGCGAGCGCGGCCACCTGTTCGAAGAGTGGCTGCTATTGCAATGCATCTACTTTGCCCGTGCCCATCACTTGCCGTGGAAACTCCTAGGCTTCCGCACCGACGCCGGTCTCGAAGTCGATGGGGTGCTTGATTTGGGCGATCGCTATCTGGCCATCGAATGTAAGCTTGGAAGCAATGTTGGCAGCGCCGATCTACGGGGCTTGCACGCGTTTACCGCGCTGGCCGAAAAACCGGTGCAAAGCGTAGTGGTCTTCGGCGGCGAGCGTCCCCAGGAACTCGAACCCGGTCTCAACGCCCTCCCCTATCGGCATTTCTTGTTCGAAACCCTACCGACGCTTATGCAACGCGGCTAGGGCCCCTTCGGCACCTCTCAACAAACCGTGGGCAGAGGTCGGACGATCGAATTTTGCCCTAGTGCCACTCACCTACGACTTGAACCCGGCCCCCTCCCCTGCCATTTTATGGCCTAATCACAAGGACTTATGCGGCCATTAGTGACCCTGTTACACTCACCTAATCAACCCCGCAATAGAGCAAATTCCGTTGACATCTCGGGCAAGTAGCAGCTATCGATCGAGATCGTGAGGGAAACTGGGTCAGGTTCTGCATGGGCTCGTCCTTGGCCATGGCTGAGTGCAGCTAGGGCAAAAACCACTGCGCTTTGGGCGTGTGGCTCATGGTGTCTGGCATACGTGAGTCTTACTAGGTCACTTGCGCCTTGTCGAATGCCCCCTTGCAATGACGATCTGTCAAGCTAACCCATGAGAATATTGGAAAAAAATACTTTATCCTCGGTGAGTCGAACTGGGTCACGAATGCCCTAAGCGTACCTGTGGCAGTGCTACTTGGTGGGATGCTGCAGGTGAGTTCAACCAGGTCAAGGGTGAGTTCTATGGGGGGCCTGATTGAGTTGTATGGGGGCACGGACTGAGATGTTTGAGGTCGTTGACTGAGTTTAATGGGGTCCAAAAACATAGTCTAACCTATTGAAAAGACTTAAAAAAACATGACCCAAATAGAGAAACGTACAATAGAGTTAAACTCCCCGGAGCGAGCACTCAAAGATGGGCGCGACCTTGTCCTGCCGGGCGTCCGCTCGAAGGAGGCGGGCTTGATCGAGGCGGTAGAGGAGTTGGCGTTTGATGAAATGAACCTGGTGGAGTTGCCGTTCGCGTTGCTCACCGATGCCAAGGAGGCCAACTTCAAACCGGTGGCCGAAATCCCCCTCTCCCCGAACGGTTGCGAGTCATTGGTGGCCAATGCCCGGGGCAGTGTTCCCACGGCTTTGGCCGAGCGCGTGGTGCTCGGACTGATGTGGCTAACGATGCAAGAGAACGGCTTTAAGAGCGCCACCGTGCGCTTCCCGCTGCGGGTGCTCATCGAACACTACATGTACCCCGACCGTTTTGGCCGCAATCGCGCCAGCGGTGTGTTTTTGCGCCGCGTAGAAGAGGAGCTGAACCGCGTGGCCGATACGCGAATTCGCTCTGACCGCTGGTATGACAAGCAGTTGGGTCGACAAACGCGTATGAATGCCGCCATCATCGACTACGTGCAGGTGGTGGAGGAAGGCGGACGGAATTGTGCACGCACGGTGGAGGTGCGCTGGGGGGCCCAGATCTTCAAGAGTATCTGCGATCGCTACACCAAGGCGCTCGACGTACGCACCATCCTGAAGATCGATCGACCGCTGGATTTGCGCTTTTACCGCTGGCTAGACCGACAGCTCGGCACCAAATCACGCGAGGTGGTGCACAGCTGCCAGAATTTCGCCCGCTACAAACTCCTTATGCGCGGCCAAAAAGTCGATCGGGGTGGTCGGACAGCCTCCAGCTATGTGGTTGGCAAGCTGAAGGAGGCTCTAGAACGCCTAGATCACATTGGCTTTTCTGTCCGCATGACCGTAGACGAGGCGGTGGCTGATTACCGTCTGGTGTTCGAACGAATCGCCGGACCGCACAACGAGGCCGTGGCCTTGGACCAGGCAGCCCTGCTGGTGTTGCAGTTCCAACGGCTGGCGCACGGTCTCCCCGAAAGCGCCAAGAAGCGCCGCATCGCGGAGTTGGATCGAGATGAGGCCGGCCGGTGGTTGAATGACTACGGCTTTGCCCAAGCGCAGTGGATGATTCGACGCGCCGTTGAGCTGCACCGACAATCCGGCCACAAGGAACGCACGTTGTTTCGCTTCAAGGCGCTCGGCTTCTACGAAAACAAGGCCTTGGCCGACTTCGAACGCCAGGCCAGTCGTCCAGCCAGCAAGCATCCCCCCTCCCCTGCCAATGCCGAGGCCGCTTACCTTGCCTATCGCGAGGCCGAGCTTGCGCGCGCCAGGACAGCGTTTAGTGATGAGGAGATCGCAGCCGTGCGTACCGAGGTCGAGCACGAAATTGCAGCCCAATACGACGACGGCAGCCTGAAGCCCTCCGAACGCGTCTTGCGTACGTTGGTCACCTCGGCCATGGAAGCCCGGCTTCTAGAAGAGATTGGCGCCCTGTCGGAAACGGCATTCCTGCGCAAACAAAGTACCGGCCGAAACAGTCGCTAAATCCCCCCTCCCCTCCTCAGCGCATAGAGGCAAGCGAATGGCCAGAGACACGAACACGAAGCGATGTACCGTATGCACTAAATATACTTACAAAAATCGAGCTGCGAGCGCTTTTGTTGTGACTTTCAAAGGTACTAAAAATATCATATGTTTGAGATGTATCAAATACACGTAGCAACGAGTGGGTTCCGTTAGAGCTTATCAGGCAAATGCCCGTGTCCCTGCCCTACATGGCTCTGCACAGGTTAAGTGTACTTAACGTACGTTTCATACACATATTACCTCTCTTGCATTTAGTACATCTGATTAATATTTTGCCTCTTCTAGGTATCCATAGTACCGTGCATTGCGTGCACGATGAGATCATCTTGCCGCTGTGCGCGGCGTGGTTCCAAGGAGGGTAGCGACAGATGACAGCCAAAATTATCGCGGTGGCCAACCAAAAGGGGGGTACTGGCAAGACGACCTTAGCCATGACGCTAAGTGGAACTTTGGGTAGGCGAGGGCATCGGGTACTGGTGGTAGATGCCGACCCGCAGGGGAGTGCCACACGTTGGGCTGCCTCAGCACCCGATAGCACCCCGTTTCCGGCGGCGGTGAGTGGCTTGAGCGCCGCGGGCGCCAAGGTACACCGGGAAGTCAAAAAGTACGTGGAGGACTACGACTTCATTGTGATCGATTGCCCTCCAGCCGCTGACAGCCCGGTGCCGATGAGCGCCTTGATGATTGCTGACCTGGCGTTGGTACCCGTGATTCCATCCCCGCCCGACTTGTGGGCCGCCGTGGGAATTCGCCAGGTCATCGCCAATGTGCGCGAGAGCATCAACGAGAACCTTGATGCGCGCTTGGTCGCCAACATGTGTCAAACCAACACCGAGGTCGCCCGCGAAGCGCTAGAAGTCATGCAGGACTTCGGCATCCCGGTGGCGCAAACCAAGTTGCATCACCGCACGGCTTACCGACAGGCCGCGGCGTTTGGTGGTACTGTGCATGCACTGGGTTCCAAAGCCGCAGGCGCCATTGTGGAAATCGACGAGTTCACCGATGAGGTCTTGGCGCTTATCGCGACCAGCCGCGTCACCGCCGTCGCAACAACCATTCTGACCGAGGAGACCAACCATGGCCCGACCGTCGATGCGTGACGCTTTGACCAAGTCGCTTGGCAACGAGCAGAAAGCGATCGAGGACCGCTTCACACGCGCCGAAACCGTATTGGCCATTGCCGAGGCCAGTCGCCAACCCGCAGAGGCACCCCGTCAGGCAGAAACGCCCAAAGCCCCCCAAAATCCCAAGCCTTTGCCGCAGATCCAAGTGCTACGCCGAACCTTTGCACTCACCGAAGATGAGTATCAGCTCATTTTTGCCATCAAGCGGAAATGCAACTTGGCCGGTTTTGAAGCGGCGCAGAGTGAAATCGTGCGCGCAGCGGTGCGCCAGTTAAGCCTCGCTAGTGGAGAGCAACTGCTTGAAATTATTTCGAAAATACCGAAACTAAAGCCGGGGCGTCGTAAAACAAAATAGCCTTATAGTACCTTTCTTACATTTAGTACATTTCATATTGTAAACGTGTATCCGCGATCGCTTTCGCGTTCTCGGTTCGGTTTGCCGTTGTCATGGTTATAACTCTGCCGTTTCTTCACGTTCGTAAGCTCTTTTTAGGTTTGGCTATGGGCATGATGGTTGTCGCTAAGCCACCCCTTTCCCAGTGAGGCTTTAGTGTTACGGATTGTTGGAACGCTGGGTCTGTCGGGGAATTGCCGCAGAGCAGAGTATAGTTTTTTGTAGTCCAGTTTTTTGTTGTCTGGGCATCGGACAGCTATGGAAACTTCACCAACGGGTCTGTTTAAACCGTTGGCGGTAGTCATCGGACAACTATGTCGTCAAGGCACACCACAAGTCAGAGTGCTGCGCTGCTTATCTGTGTGCAAAATAGTGCGTATGGCGTTGTTAGGCTTGTTGCCGAGCCCTTTGATCTATTCAAGAAACGGCGAAAGGCGAGGACTCACTGCCGCGGCTTAGAACGAGCCCTAGCGCGTCAGACAGCTATTTTAACAGCTCTTGAATGTTCTTCAGCCAGGCACGCCCCAGGTCGCTATCGGGAGCGACCTCAGGCGGCTTTGGCAGGGGAGGGGGGTCCGAGTTCGCCGCTTTTGGCAGGTGCCACGCCCGACCGGTCGTCTTAGGTGCTCTGAGCGGCGGGGCCCGACGCCACGTCTGCCGCTCTTCTTCGCGGGCGGGCAGGCCCAGCAGCATTCGCCCCATCCCGGTGAGGATCAGCCGCGAGGTGCGATACACTCGACGCAATGTGCCCTCTAGCCGAGCCCAGGCCGTACGTCGGCCGCGATGAACGAGGCCTAGCCCGCGCGAGACTTGCATGCCTTGATACTCAATCGTTTCGCAGCCCAACCACCGCAACGCCGCCTCGATGGTGGCCTTGCCATAGCCCAACAGCGCACCGATATCCTCGGCCGACAGCTCCAGCCGCAATAGCTTGCCTTGTTTGAGGGTAGCGCCGGTGCGAAACAGGCCCAAAACAGCAGAGAATACACGAGGGGAGGGGAGATCGATACGCACACCGGCTGGCAGCTGCCGCCACTGCTCGGATGCCATTGCAAAGGCGCGCTCACCCCATTCGCCATGCTGGAGCTCCAGGCTCTGCAACCGCAGGCGTTGTTCAACACGCACCGCATCTGACCAGAGCCGCACCAGACGCGGCGGGTTGCCGGCTCGTCCGAGCGTGTTTCCCGTTATGGCAAGTGCTGAAGACAAACCATCCCCATCGCTCTCGGGAATGGTTGACACAGATCACCTCGGCGGTTACTGTGCCGGCCAACTCGAGAGCCAACTCAACCTTGGTTTTGAGTGACCCGGATCGTCCTGCGCCAACAGGCCGATCAGAGAAAGCCGCCTCTGGCGGCTTTTTTATTGCTTACGTTTCCCGCTCCCATGTTTCGTTGTGGAGGAAGCCATCTTCCTCGACCGTGGTTTCGGACCGCGACGCGGAGGCGACGCCCGTCGCACAGCCCGCAAGCGTTCCACCTCCCGCCGGGTAAAGAGCAGGTAACCATTGGCAGCCCGAATCGAAGCCGCCAGATGTCCTGCCTCTACCAACCGGTGCAGGTGTTGCTTTGACACTCCCAGAGCGCGAGCAGCATCGCCGCTTGTAACGAAGTCCTGGGAAGCCTGCCGTGCCATCGTGACAATCGTCTCCCTAATTGGTGACGCTCGGCACATAGAGGGGTTGGGCGGCAATCGCAAGCCCGATCCGCACAGCTGACGTTGCCCTAGAGCGACTCACATGCAACCCAAGAAAATTGCGCGCACCCTTATACACCGGGCATCAGCGCGGGTTTTGCAGTCTGGACCACAAGCCAGGGACGATCGTTTGCGCGGCCTAAGGATCCTCGAATGATCGCGGCTTCATCAGAGTTGACTGACACATCGGCGGCAAACGCCTTACAACAACCGCAGCGCGCAGCTGTCGATTCCCACGACCTTTGACCCCTCTGGCCTAAAGTTTCTCACGAGCATTGACCCCCCTGCACCTGGAGTTTCCCAGGAGCATTGACCCCT
>JAKLEG010000244.1 GCA_022703175.1 Myxococcota bacterium
ACTTGGGCGTCCGGGGTTCACGCTGATGCGGGTGCCAAAGCTGGAGGCCGGTGGTATGGCCCAGACCCTGCTCGAAGCTCAAGCCGTGGCGGAGTGGATCGCCAGCGAGGTGCGGCAGGGGACTCCGGCAGGTGACTTCGCCTTGCTGTTTGCGGCCACCACGCGCGCGCCGCTGTATGCCCGGGCGTTGGCAGCGCGTGGCATTCCTTCGGTGATGGCTGGCGGGGGTGAGTTTTATCGGCGCAGCGAGATCATCGACCTGTTGGCGCTTTTGGCCTGGCTCGTGGATGCACAAGATCGCCTCGCGGCGGCGATTGCCTTGCGCTCACCGCTGTTTGGTTTTTCGGAGTCTTTGTTGATTACGCTGTTGACCAGCGACTCGCGTGGCGCGGACCTCTTAGGTGGCCTGCGCCGGGGCAGTTGGACAGTCGAAGCGGGAATCGGCCAGGAGGACGAGGTGCTGTTGCGTCGAGCGGTGGTGTTGCTGCCAGAGTTGGTGACCGCGATTGCGTGCGGCACTCCCTACGGGGCACTGGAGCGGGTGGTGACACTCACCGATCACGCGGCTGTGTTGTTGGGCCTGGAGGACGGTGAGCAACGATTGGCTAATTTGGATCGCCTGCTGGCGTTGGCTGCGGCGGTGCCCCCAGGGACAAGTCTTCGAGCCTTCGTGCGGCAACAATGGCAGCGGGTGAATCGTGGCCAACCGGAGGCAATGGCTGCCGTGCCGGCAGAAGGTCGCCGCGCTGTCGTGATGGGCAGTGTCCATCAATCGAAAGGGCTGCAATTTCCGGTGGTGGTGTTGGCCGACTTGCGGCGTACCTCGCAAAGCGACACGGGGGCTGTACGCTATGCTCGCGGCGCTGGCTTGGTCTTCCGTCCGAGCCTACACGGCCGTCCGTTGTCGACTGAGCCCTGGAGGCACGCGGTAGAGGTGAGCAGTGTCGAGCGCGAACAGGAGTTGCGCCGCTTGTTCTACGTCGCGGTGACCCGTGCCGAGCGGGAGGTGCGTTTCTTCGGCACCTTCGAGGCGAGTGAATCGAAGGTGGGGTTTGGTGGTCATCTAGACCGTTTTCGCGCTGCTCCCGAGTATCAGTCGCTCTTTACGATTGTGGCGGCCCCGACTGCTGTGCCGTCCATACCGACGGCACAACCGTTGGAGGCAACTGAGGCTGAGCGAGCACAGGCGGCGTTGTGGGTGGCTCAAGCAACGCAGTCACTTGCCCACGCGGCGGCGCGAGTGCGTTTACCGGTGACCACGCTGGAGCGTTATTTGACCTGCCCCCGGCGGGGCTTCTTTGTGCATGACCTACGTTTGCAAGAACAGGGCACGGTGATCGGCGACTGGGAAGCGGCAGAGCCTGAACCTCTGCCTTTGCTCGGGCCGCGGGCGCGCGGTCGTTTGGTGCATGCTGTGCTTGCGTCCATTGAACAAGCACCCAACCACCCAACCCTTGCGGCTTTTGTCGCCGATGCGCTTAGGCAACAGGGCTATGACCCCGAGCATTCCGAGCTGTCGCAGCTGGTTCGGGATCTGTTGCGATTCTTGGAGTCAGACACGGGACGGTTGATTTTGGCTACGCCGGTGGCGGAGCGTCGCGTGGAGCTGCCGTTCTTGTTGCAGTTACGTGACGCCAACGGCAGCGTGCTCTTGGATGGGCAAATGGATCTGCTCTTTGTTGCCGGCGGTGTTGTCCATCTGTTGGACTACAAGCACGCCTACGCGAGCACCGCTGGAGCTGGACAATATCGCCTACAACTTTCGCTTTACGCGCTGGCGGCTGAACGGCTGTGTCAGACGACCGGGGATATTCGGGTCGGGTTGGCCTTTTTGCGCGATCATCGCGAAGTCGCCTGGGAGGTGGTTTCCGCTGCACAGCGCAAGGCGTGCGAGGCGGAGCTGCTCGCGGTCAGCCGCACGATTGCCCAGGGGCGTTGGCAAAACGCGGCGTGGCCGGGATGGGCGGCCGCAAAGTGCACAACGCTCGGCTGTGGTTTCGTGGCGCGGTGTCACCCGAGTGCGGACGTCGGCCTTGGTCGGCCAGCTATGCAAGGACGTAAGCTAGAAGGTTAATGCCAGGGCGAACTGAAAGCAGGAGGAGGTGAGGCTCGCGGCGTCCACCTCGACCCGTTCCTCCTGCGGGATCGCCACCGTTTGGCCATTGACGATCACCGTGTTGGCGCTAACGGGACCTTCGAAGCTGAGGGGCTCCGCGTATTCGATCTCTCGATACCATTCCCAATCATAGATCAATCGCGCGGCCAGGTGGGCCTTCGGGAAGCGGATGCCGGCGGTGGCGCCAAAGGCACCCGAACGCAACCAATCCCAGCTTTTGCCGGTGGCCTCATAGCTGCCGATGCGAGCATTGATGTTGCGGTATTCAACGACGTTTAGGCCGGCATTGAGTGACAAGAACAGTTGGACGGTTTGGTTACCGGTCACCGCATCTACACCGGCGCGGGCTCCGGCATAGCCGCTTTCGATATCCAGGCGATAGGCATTGGGGGTGCCGCAGTCGAGAGCTGTGCCGCTTGCCGGGTTGGAGCAGCGCACATCGAGGGGGACGGCGCCGGGGATTTCGACGAGGGGCAAGGTGTGGCGAAAGTCGCTGATGCTGATCTGCTGATTCAAATAGCCGACGGTAGGATACCAGAAGAAACCGGTCGTTTCGGGCGCTTTGTACAATGACAGGCGCTTACCCTTTTGCGTGGCGTCGCCAGCCGCCACTTCCAGATTGTCGCCGGTGGCGGTGTTGGCCGTAGACGAGACCCGCGCAATACCTACAAAGGCTGCGGCTTCGATGCCGCCCAACGCAGTCGCAATGGCACCTAGCGGCGTCGTGGGGCCGGAGCCAAGCGGCTCGTAGATCATGCCAAACGGGCGTGGCGGGGGCGGCGTGGGGGCGTCTCGCCAATGGCTGGCGGCCGCAGCACGCGTCGGGCGGGCGGGGAGTGGTTGGGGCGATCCTGCCACCGCAGGTTCAGTTGTTTTTGGGGGTGGCTCGGCTGCCATCCCTGCGGTGGGCGGGAGCGCAGGCAGAGCCGCTTCTGTCGGTGTGTTGGGGGGCGTTTGCCGAGGCTCGGTTAGTGGGGTTGGCAAAGGCGAGTGATGTGCGACAACGGCATCGTCCGGATCGGCACCGGCGGCCACGAACAACACCGGTCCTGCGGCGATGAGTTCTCGGGCCATCGCGTCAAAGGCCTCGCGATACAACCGGCGAAAGCTGTTTTCGACGTAGTCGTTGCGGTACCACGACCAGAAAATATTGCTGTAGTCATCGTTCAGGGTGGTGTGGAATCGTTGTACAGCGCTGCCGTCGGCGCGCTTGACCTCCATGGTCATCTCAAGCGACGCGTGGCCCCACACCGGCACCACAAAGCCCGCTAGGAGCGGATACAGGTTGAGGAGGTCCAACACGACGGTGTGGTAGGTGGTGTTGTTGAGCGTCATGCGTACGTCGAGTTGCAGGGCGGGAAATTCCGGCGCCGTCGGGATCGTCTCGCCGAGATGCACCAAGCCAAACTGAACCTGGTCTTCCAGGAGGGTCGCGAAGCTGACCTCCAGCGCGCGTATCTCCTCATCGCCATCGCGAAGATTCATGCCCTCGATGGCAAAGGGGTTGAGATAGAGGTCGAGGCCATCAAAGGACGCCTGCGGTGCACGTGCGGCGGGTGTGGGCGGGACTACCACGCGATGGGCGCAGGCTCCAGACGCCATGAGCGCGCCGCTACACAAAAGCAAACGATATGCGGAGACCCGGTTGGATTTGCAGTTCGTCACGACCACCCTCATGCTATCGACAAGCTGTGAGGATAGTCGAACGTGAAGGTTGACGCCACGGCATTGGTTTTGCTAAACAGCGTTCCTCTTTCGGATCCTGTCGGAATGGGCAGGTAAGCGTGGGGCTGTAGCTCAGCTGGGAGAGCGCTGCGTTCGCAATGCAGAGGTCGAGGGTTCGATCCCCTTCAGCTCCACCAATTTTCCCTGCACATGTGGTTCTTGGGTTCTTGTCAGCTCGTCGTGGATCTCGCCCATAAGCAGTTCAGATACAAGCGGTTACAAGTGTCAGTCTGTCACTTTTAAACGACAACAGTCGTAAGTCACCAATTTTATAGGTTTAACTCCTGGATAGCGGCACAGGTGCGCCTTATTGATGGCGTTGCGATCGGCGTGAACGATTAGCCGTTTGACTCAGTGGTAGCAGTGCTTGTCGTCGATGGCTCGTTCTGTTTGCGGCGCTGATTGCGGATTTTGGCCAGCAGCACAAGAATGCCGATGCCGAGCAGCCCCCCCACCAGGAAGCCAATACTTACCCGTTTGCCTACCACGTCCAACCAAGCTTTTCCGAAGATAGCGGCGAAGTAGCCGAGCATGAGCCAGATGGGGATGCTGACAAGGCAGCCCAGAAAGTCGAAAAAGACAAACCGCAGCACTGGCATATGCATGACGCCCGCGGTGTAGAACGTCACGAAGCGTACACCTGCCACCTGGCGACCCAAGAACACCGTGAAGCTACCATATTCGTGGAACCAGTGTTTCACGCGAGCCATGCGTTTGTCGGTTAGGGCGCGACCAATGAACCGGTTGCGGTCACGCAGGCCAAAGCCAAAGCGCCGGCCGAGGCTATAGGCCACCAAATCACCGGCCAGAATGGGCAATGTGACCGCCATGAAGGTGAGCAGGAACCGGCCCCAAACGAAGGTGTCACCAGCCTGCTTGGTGGTGGTGAAACCCGAGAGGGCGAGGGGGACATCTTCCGGCATGGGGAACCCAAAGCCAGATAGAAAGAGAACGATGACAATGGCTGCCCAGATGAAGCTGCGATTTGCAGTGTTCCAGGTTGGATCGAACACTTGCGCGACCAGGCCGCTCCAAGCGCCGCCATGAGCGCCAACACCGACGCCGAGGGTGGAAATCAAGGTGGTCACGAGGATGGGTACAAGCACGCCGTACTCCGAGGCAAAGGGCATACCGCAAGGCTGTGGGGCTGGCTACGGGATTGTTAGGCTAGTCATTCAACAGTCGCCTGCCAGCGCTGAACGATCGCTGGGCAACACCAAGTGTGGAGGCGGTGACGTCAGTTATCCCACGTAACCATGATCTCGGCGTCGCCATCGTTGCGGCGATGGATCTCAGTGGCGGGATTCTTGGCGCGGGAGCAATCGAGGGCTGCACGGTAGCCACTGGCGATGTTGCGCAGATCGAGCTCGTCAAACATGCCGCTTGGGTAGTGCAAGAGTGTTGTACAGCAGAGCTGGGTGTCGGTGCGCCGTACCGGCTGTGCCACCAATGTCGAGCCTTGATGCATGGTGGCCCACCGCTTTGCCGCGTTGGTCAAAAGCAGCGTAGGTGACAACAACGCCATCAGCACACGGTAGTGTGGCTTTTTGAACAGCTTGCCATTGTTCTGGTAGCACCAGTCGTAGTGAGTGTGGTCGTCGGCGAAACAGGCGTCGCGCACCAGATGAACCACAGTGCTGCCGAGCGTCTCGGGCATCCACTCGTCGTGGTATTCACCCCGAAAGAATTGACGCACGACCGTTGGCAACCCCAAATCCTCAGCGATTTGTGGGAAGCCATCACGCAGACCATCGTGGGCGTCACTTTTGACGAGACACTCGGGGTAGCTCGCCAGACCGTTAGGCAGACTCGCGAGATAGTGGGCGGTCAGCGGATAGCGAGCCGGATCGATCATGAGTGGATTCTAGTGATCACACCGCCACTTCGCAACGTTCGGGCGGTAAGGAGTGTGAGTCGACGCGGATGATGGTGTCGGGTGGCAGACCGCCGCTTCTGTTGCCAACCGCAAACGTGTACGATTCTTGAGGACGCGTGGACGCTCACCGCAAGCGATCGGACGAGGGCTAGATGTCGGGCATTCTGGGCATTGATTTGGGCACGACCAACTCGGCGGCGGCGATCCTGGAGCAGGGAGCGCCGCTGGTGTTGCCGATGAGCGACGGGCGCTACACGTTGCCGTCGGTGGTGGCATTGCGAGAAGGCCATATTCTGGTCGGCGAGAAAGCCAAACGGCAGTCAATTTCGAACGCGACCAATACCGTCTTTGCCGCCAAACGGCTCATGGGACGTAGCTTTGCCGACCCGCAAACGCAGCGCGCGATCGATGCGATGCCGTTTACCTGCATAGGCGGCCTTACCGGGGATGTCCGCATTTTGTTGGGCGGCAAACCCCTTGCGGTAGAAGAGGTGTCGGCGCTGGTGCTGGCGACGATTCGCAAGGCGGCCGAGCAGCATCTTGATCGCGAGATTCGCCGTGCGGTGATCACCTGCCCCGCATATTTTAATGACCGCCAACGTCAGGCCACTCGTGATGCCGGGGCAATTGCTGGGTTGGATGTGATTCAGGTGGTCAATGAGCCTACGGCAGCCGCCTTGGCCCATGGTTTTCATCAAGGTGCGGAACGTCGTGTGGTCGTGTATGACCTTGGGGGGGGAACGTTCGACGTCTCGGTGCTGAAGGTAGGCGGTGGCGCCGTGGAGGTGTTGGCGACCGCTGGCGACGCTTTCTTAGGTGGGCATGATTTTGACAACCGTATCTTTGACTGGCTCGTGGCGGAGTTAGGCGCGAAGCATGGCGTTAACGTCGCCGAGGACCCTGACGTCTCACAGCGTCTGCGTGAGGCGGCTGAAGCTGCGAAGATCCGTCTGTCCGATGCACCGCGTACCAACATTGCGATTCCGTTTCTGACAACGCTTCCGAACGGTGACCCGCTGCACTTGGACGCGACGTTGGATCGAACGCTGTACGAGAGCCTCGTTTCTGATCTGATCGAACGGTCGGTCGGCCTGTTCCGCGACACGATTACGGCGGCCGGATTGACGCCTGCCGATGTTCAAGAGGTCCTGATGGTGGGAGGGATGACCTTCACGCCGGCCGTGCGCGCGCGCGTGCAGGAGCTCGTACCCTGTCCCCCAAGCGCAGGCGTGCATCCCGACCTGGTGGTAGCCGTTGGGGCGGCTGTGCAAGCGGGGTTACTGACGTCCGATTCCTCCGCCTCAGTGCTGGTAGATGTGACGCCGCACAACTTGGGGCTGCTCACAGTGGCCGGCCTTGCCGAGACGGTGATTCCACGTAACACGCGGGTGCCCACCAAGGTGCAGAAGCGTTTCGCCACTGTGAGTGACGGGCAGCAGGTGGTGAAGTTGGTTGTCTACCAAGGGGACAGCCGCAAAATTGCCCAAAACGAAGTGCTGGGAGAGTTTTTCCTAGAGGGCCTACGGCCCGCGCCGCGTGGTGAGGTGGCCGTGGATGTCACCTTTGCGATTGGCGTGGATGGCGCCGTGGCCGTGACGGCGTTGGACGTTGAGACCGGAAAAGCCAAGGAATTTAGGGCAGTACGCGGCACGGCCAAACCCGAAGGTGAGCTTGCAGAGATGCTCACCCGCCACCAACAGTTACTCCTGACCGTGGTGTAGATGTCCCCCGAAGCAGGCTAGCGGCGCTAAGGTCGGTGCTGTTGCGCGCGTCCGGCTTTTACGACGTTTTGTCGAGGTCCAATTCGCCGAGGAGCTTACGCGCCAGCTGGTGGTGAGGGGCGCGTTGCAGCACCCGTTCCAGATGACTGCGGGCAGGTTGGGTTTGCCCTGCGGCCATGAGCAGCTTCGCGGCCTCGACGTTGGCCAAGAGATTGGCCGGATCCAACAGCAACGCTTCTTCCAGGTACTTGAAAGCGATGGCGTGCGCATCAGCGGCATTCTGGGCCACCGTGACCTGCGCGAGTCCGACGCGATAGGTCGGCTCGCTGGGGTTTAGCTGCAGCGCCAAAGCCAATTGTTCGCGTGCTGGCTCCAACGCCCCCTCTTCGAGCAGGCGCGAGCCTTCGCGGAATGCACGTTCGGCGTTGATCAGTGCCTCGCGGCGTTCGGCGCTGTTTTCGAGCGTACTACTGCGGTCGGTATCGAGCGCCAGTTCGAAGGTCATGGAACCTGTGGCGAGCTTTTCGTGGTAGCGGGCGCGGGTCGCGGGGTCCAGCAGTACGTTTTTGGCATTGGCCAACAACGACAACAGCTCACGCGAGCGTTTCAGCACGTCACCCGAGGAGGCGGCAATGCTTGAGTCCGCTTGGATGCGGGCCACCACTCGCTCGTAGCCGGCAGCAATTGCTTCGGGACTCGCGTCCTCCCCTACCTCTAGCGCGCCAAAATGGGTGGCGCTCTTGATGCGCAGATATTCGCAAGCGATGCGATCGGCTGCAGCCACCAGGTCCCGGTAGTCGACGGCCACGCGGGTGTCTCGCTGTGGTGCGGCCTTCTTAGGAACCACAACCGGTTTCCCTGGTTTGGTTGTGGGCCGCACCATGTCGGTGACCAACAGCACGTACAAGGCCTGGGCAATTTCCAAACTACGACTGTCGTCGGTGCGTAGGG
>JAKLEG010000245.1 GCA_022703175.1 Myxococcota bacterium
GCCGTTGCTGTCAAGCCGACGTTGATTTCGGCACGCTTGAGTGCGGCGCGACTGTTGGTCGACCTGAAGCGCTACAGCGACGCAGAGGCGCAACTCAACACGGTGTTGGAGGGGCAACCCAAGAATGGCTCGGCCTACCTGGTATTGGGGGAGATGCAGAAGGCCCGCGGCGACCGGGCGCAGGCCCAATGGGCATTCAAGAAGGCCTTGGCGGTGGAGCCTTCGGGTAAGGTTGCGAAAGCTGCTCGCAAAGCGTTGAAAGAATTGCCATAAGGCATCGGGTAAACGACTTGACAGGGGGCAAGGGCCCCCTATTTTCAGCTCTGAACTACGGCCTGCTGCCTCCGGAGTCTCCGAAGAAGTCATGGAACGCCGCGATTATTATGAAGTTTTAGGTGTAGCCAAGGACGCCTCCGACAACGACATTAAGAAGGCGTACCGGCGCTTGGCGATGGAGCATCATCCAGATCGCAACCCGTCGCCTGAGGCCGAAGAGCGCTTCAAAGAAGCCTCCGAGGCCTACCAGGTCCTGTCCGACGGCGAAAAACGCAAGATTTACGATCAAGCTGGGTTCGATGGCCTGCGAAACACTGGTTACTCAGGCTTTAGCCACATGGGGATGGACGACGTTTTTTCGTCGTTCGGCGATATCTTCTCCGACCTGTTCGGGTTTGGCTCCCGCGCGCGTCGCGGCGGGCCCAACCGCGGCTCAGACCTGCAGTACGATCTGATACTGGACTTCAAAGAGGCCGTGTTTGGCACCGAACGAGATATCGACGTCGAACGTTTGGTGCCATGTGAGGCCTGCGAAGGGCGCGGCGCCTCACCACAATCCAAGGTCAGTCGTTGCCCAACCTGCCAAGGTCGCGGCCAAGTGGTGCATGGTTCCGGTTTGTTCCTCATTGCCACCACCTGCCCTGAGTGCGGCGGTCAAGGGGCGCGGCACTCCGAGCCGTGCAAGAGCTGCCGCGGAGATGGCCGGGTCCGCAAGGAGACGCATCTCAAGGTAAAGATTCCAGCCGGGTTTGAAGACGGCATGAGCCTGCGCTACCAGGGCCAAGGCGAGACAGGTCCGCGCGGGGGTCCTGCGGGCGATCTGTATGTTGCGGTGCGTGTCCGGCCGCACAAAACCCTTAAGCGTGATGATAACGACCTGATCCTCGAAACCACGATCGATATGGTGCATGCGGCGTTGGGTGGCGAGTTGAAGGTCGAGGGACTCGAAGGCGAGCTGATTGTGGACGTGCCTGCGGGCACCCAACCCGGTGATGTCATTACCTTGCGCAAGCAAGGGGTTCCAAATCTGCGCGGCGGCAATCGTGGCGACTTCCACGTGGTGGTGCGGGTCGAGATCCCACGATCGCTATCGGCCAAACAGAAGGAATTACTTGCAGAGTTCGCCGGGCGCAGCTCCAAGAAACGTCGCTTGTTCACATGACCCCGAGCGCCGAGGCGCCTGCGGATAGGCTTGGAGCGCTGTTGCAACACCGCGTGCTCTTGGTCACCGGCAAAGGTGGGGTGGGCAAATCTACCGTGGCGGCGTCGTTGGCACTGGCGGCAGCACAACGCGGCAAACGGGTGTTGCTCTTGGAGTTGGGGGCGCGCAGTGTCACCGGCGAGTTGTTGGGAGCACGTTCGGGGCAACATGTGGCGCAGTTACCTTTACCTGACCGGTTTCCGACGCTGTGGCTTGCGCACCTAAATCCACACCAGGCGCTGAAGGAATATCTGCGCGAGCAGCTCAAGCTCGACCGGCTGGTGTCACTCGCCACCGATAACAAGATCCTGGCTCGGCTGTGGCAGGCCGCGCCGTCCATCAACGAGATGGCCTTGTTGAATGCTTTGTTGGCGTTGGAGCGAGACACGCTGGGCGATGGTCGGGTGCGCTACGAGCAGATCGTGG
This sequence comes from Myxococcota bacterium, assembly GCA_022703175.1. Classification (GTDB taxonomy): domain Bacteria; phylum Myxococcota; class XYA12-FULL-58-9; order XYA12-FULL-58-9; family XYA12-FULL-58-9; genus JACRCV01. Next base: position 1,904 of record JAKLEG010000245.1, read on the forward strand.
TGGATATGCCGGCCACTGGGCACGCGCTGGCGACGTTGGGGACGCCGGGGGGCGCGCTCGGGATGATTCGGGTGGGTACGTTGGCCGAACGTGCACGCGCTATCGATGTGATGTTGCACGACCCGCGGCGTACCGCGGTGGTGATGGTGACGCTCGCCGAGGAGTTGCCGGTGAATGAGACGGTGGAACTCGACCGTGCGCTGCGAGAGCAGCTGCGGATCACACCGGCCCAACTGATTGTGAATCGTGTGCTGCCGGAGATACTGACGACCGCCGAGCGGGCACTGGTGAACCGATTGTCGGGGACCGAGGCCGTGGCCGACGGTCAGCATCTCTTGGATCGGGTCGCGGCTCTGGAGGAGCGTCGCCGCTTACAGCTGAGTCGCTTGGCCTTGCTCAAAACTCGTATTGCCGCACCCCTGCTAGAAATACCGGAGTTAGGTGAGCGCGGACCCGCGCTGGTTGAGGCAGCCGCAGCGTCGCTAGGGGCCTAGAGAGCCGTCGTCAAACCCCCCGTTGCCAAGGCCTCCAAATTCGACGAAAGGGTGGGGATGCCGTCGTTAACTGAGCTTGTGGCCGAGCGCGAGATTCTGTTGTGCACCGGCCCAGGCGGGGTCGGCAAGACCACCACCAGTGCTGCGATTGGCCTCATGGCAGCCGCGCAAGGGCGGAAGGTGGCGGTGCTTACTATTGATCCGGCGCGCCGCTTGGCCGACGCGCTGGGCGTGGCGCTGGACAACCAACCCCGACAGATTGACCCGAGTGTTTTTGCCGCAGCGGGGCTGAACGTGCCGGGGGAGCTGTGGGCGTTGATGTTGGATGCCGCTCACACGTTTGACGACCTGATTCAGCGTTTGGCGCCCGATCGCGATACCGCCCGGCGGATTTTGCACAACGTGGTGTACACCCAAATGTCCCGGGCGTTGGCGGGCACCCTCGAATACATGGCAGTGGAGAAGCTGTTCGACCTGCGCAGTCGCCACGGCTTTGACCTGGTGGTGGTGGATACCCCCCCCTCCAAGAACGTCTTGGATTTTGTCGAGGCACCGGAGTGGCTGACCCGCTTTTTGGATGAACGGGTGTTGCGTTGGTTTGTGATGTTTCATCCCGAGGCCCAAACCCACGGCGTCAAGGAAGCGTTGCTGAAGCGCACCAGCAAAATGGTGTTTGACGTGTTGGCGCGGGTGATGGGCCGCGAGTTCTTGAACGAAGTCATCGGCTTCATGGTGGCAATTGAGGGAATGGCTGCCGAGTTTCGGCGCCGGGCACAGGACATCCAAGCGCTGCTGCGGTCGTCACGCGCAAGCTTTCTTGTGGTGGCGACAAGCGATCCGTTTGTGCTGCGCGATGCCGCCTATTTACGTAACGAAATTTTGCAGCGGGGCATTCCGTTTGGCGGTTTTGTCGTCAATCGGGTCCATGACCTGCGAGACATGCCCGAGATTGCGCACGCTACCGCGGTAATTCGGGCCGCCTCGGCCACGGACCCGAGCGCCGACAACCTGATCGACAAGCTCGCGCGTGTCTCCGATGAGTTGGGACGACGGGCGACCGAAGATCGCAACGCCATTGCGATGCTGCGCGTTGAGGCGCGTTGGCAGGGCTACATTGGCGAATTGCCACTGTTGGGGGAAGAGGTCACCGATCTGACGGGACTGGCACAACTGGCGCGGCGCCTGGGAGGCACCATCGAGACGGTGGAGGCACCCTAATCGCGCGCAGCCATCCAAGCGGCAATGCGCTTCTGCTGCGCCGGGGTGATACCTTCAAAGCGCAGGCGCATCGCCACGGTGCCGCGATACGACACCAACTCCACCACTCGCCCGGCGACCGACAACGGCTTGGCTTCGCCCGGTAGGTTTAGGTCCAACGCCATGAGGTTTCCCGGCCACACCGACTCGCCTCCTGCGCACATCATGCCGCCAAAGGAGATGTCGATACCTTCGAGCGTCGCGCCGCCGTCTTTGGGGCGGGCCAGGAAGCGGGTGCTCATCCGCGGCATGAAGCGGCGATTGGCACCCACCGGTCCAACGCTGGGCAGCGGCAACGCCAGCACAGGCGTAGGGGTAAGGTCGAAATCGGATTCGTAGAGCCGAGCGACAGACGCCATGAGATCCTCCGAGGTCACAAGTAGATGCTTTAGGCACGCGCATGCCAGTGGCATCTTGACCACCATCGCAGAGGCAGACGTACTTCACAAAAAATCGGCACAAATTCTCCGGTGGGCCGCATCCGCATCCGTGCACGCGCCAGGTTTGCTAAGCAAGAGGTCGTTCTGCATCGCTCTCCTCGGCGGTGTTTCTCCTCCGAGCGCGCAGGCTAGCCATGCCGGACTCACCGCGCCTGCGTGAGGCTTTCGCGGTAGCTGGCTTGGCTTTTTAACCAATGGATTTCGTTGAAGAAACTGACAATGGCGCCGGATTGCCAGGCGGGCGTCAGGGTGCGAAACAGAGCGGTTGGATCGTGCAGGCGCAAGGTGCTCGTGCCATCGGGGGCGAACAGGTACAACCCTTGGGCGGCGTTGCCGGAGGCATCGGCCAGCATCACGATGCTGCCATCTTCTTCTACGGTGCCACGCAGGAAATTGTTCCCCGAGTCGGGGGCAAAGGACTCCGAGACGGGTGTGCCCGTGGCTGGGTCGAGCCATATGAAGCCGGTGGCGGTGGCCGCAACCAAGCGGCCGTAGCTTTCGCCCAACGGGAACAGGTAGCCCGCCTCTGGGGGGCTTTGCCAGGTGGTGATGCCGCTGCCGAGGTCGATCTTGGCAAGGAAGCGCTCGTCTTCGCTGAGCGCGGCCGCGACGTACAAGGCCTCACCGGCAAAGCTGAAATCGGCCAGGTAGGGTGGCGCATGCCATGGATATTGGTAGGCCAACAGCGTGCCAAGCGACTCGCCTGTGGGAGCAAAACGTTCGACGTAGTAGTTGAGGGCGGCCGGTTCGTCCTGGCGTTCAGCTTCGAGCACCACGATTTCGCCACTGACCGTGAAACGCATCGGCCCGAGCGGCGGATAAGCGAGCGACACCGGGCCTACCTTCGTGGTGCCATCAACACGTTCGAGCACGGCGAGTTGCACGTCGCCGTCGTCGTAGAGCAACAGCGGGTCACTGTCGGGGTCCACCTGGACGTCTACGAGATTGAGTGGCCGGCTCCATCGTAACGCGTCGTCGTCGCCAATGGCCGCGAGCCCAACACCTTCGCCATGCAAGTAGCGTTGCCCACCGATGCCATCGGAGAGGTCGGCCACGGCACATGGAAAGCCCACGTCCATCGGAGCGCCAGCGCTGACCCCCTGCTCCCACACCGTGATCGACGTGTTGTCGCACACCAGCAAGTCGCCTTCGTGAGCCGCGGCCCAGAAATGGTTGGCATTGAAGCTTGGGGCAAAGCTCTGCCAGGTGGGCAGGTAGGTGAAGGTCACGGCAGGGGATACCAACGTTTCGCCGTCGCACTGCACCGTGAGCGTGAGCGGCATAGACAGGGGCAAGCCGTAACGAGCGGGGGACAAGGTGTCGGCGGGCACGAGCAGTTGGAAGCGCACGCGGGGATCGGGGGTTTCGCCGGGCAACGGATCAATTTTGAACAGCGTCAGCGCGTCGCTTTGAGCCAAGGTTTCCTGCGGGGTGTCGAGTTGCGCGTGGCTTATCGCGGTGCATTCGAGCACCCGGCCGGTCACGAGCAGGTCGCCACCCAATTGGAGGGTGGGCGACAACAACGGATCAAACTCGACCGCAGCGGTGGCCGCATCGGTTGTGTTGTCGTCACAGGCGCTAAGCCATATGAGCGCACAGGCAACAACGACCGCGCGGGAGAGGGGAGCCACCTGTTACTCAATCGTGAGCGAGCGTTGAAATTCTTCGGGATTTGAGGCCGCCATCTTGGCCACCTCGAAGCTGATCTTCTTGCGCTGGAACAGCTCGACCAGGTGCTGGTCGAAGGTTTGCATGCCGTAGAGGTCTTTGCCCTTGGTGATGTGCTGCGGCACCTCGGCGAGCTTGTCCTCGTGGCGAATACACTCTTGGATGGTGCGGGTGACACGCATCACCTCCACCGCCGGTACACGTCCTTGGCCATCAATGGTGGGGAGCAGTCGCAAGGAGACTGTGGCCTTGAGCGATTCGGCTAAGCGCACCCGCGCCGACTCGTGGTCTTCCGGAGGGAACAAGCCCACGAAGCGTTGTACCGTATGCACGGCATCGGGGGTGTGAATGGCAGACATGACCAAGTGTCCGGTTTCGGCGCCCTTGAGGCAAATCTCCGCCGTTTCATAGTCGCGAATTTCGCCGACCATGATGATGTCGGGGTCTTGGCGCAACGCTGCCACCAGCGCCGAGCGGAAGTTCGGGGTGTCGGTGCCGACTTCGCGTTGGATAAACAGGCTCTTCTCTTTCGGAAACAAGAACTCAATCGGGTCTTCGACGGTGACCACGTGGGCGCGTCGGGTTTGGTTGATGCGCTGGAGCATTGCCGCGAGCGTCGTGGTTTTGCCATTGCCCGTGGCGCCCGACACCAAGATGAGGCCACGCCGAATCACGCACAAGTCGTTCAGCGCGTTCGGGAGGTTCAATTGCTCAAACGTGCGGATGGTGAGCGGGATCACACGCAACACGGCGCCTACGTAGCCCTGCTGCCAGAACACCGTGGCACGGAAGCGGCTGACTTTTTCGATGCTGTAGGTGACGTCCCGCTCGATGTGGTCGTCTTTGAACTTGGCGAAGTTCTGTCCCAACAGCAGCTGAGCCACCGCCTCGGTGTCCTCGGGCTTGAGCGCCGGATACTTGGCCGGCAGCAAATCCCCTTGCAATCGCAGGTGGGGCGGGTGGCCGACCTCGAAGTGCAGGTCGGAGATGCCGCGCTCCACGCCAAAGCAGAGGATGCGCTCGAAGGCGGCACGGTCGAGCACCGGCGCGTGCACTTCGCTCGGGTTGGCGGCAGGGATAGAACCAGGGGGTAGGGGCGTTGGTGTGGTCACGAGCAAAAGATAACCGTCCCTAAACCGTTACCGCAAGGGCCTGAGGTGACAAACCGCGGCAATCCTTTCGACACAACGGTTAATCGAGATGGTTGCTTCGGCCCCATCGATTCAATTAAAGGAGGACGCAGGTTAGCTCTCGAACAAGGAGAACCAGAGATCATGACGTTGCGTACCACCCAAGCCTTGGTCGTTGCTTTGGCTTTGTCGTTTCCCGCCATTGCATCTGCCGAATTGACCTTGAAAGATGATGCGCCGCACACGCGCGCGACGCACCTAGACGCCTTTGTGGTGGCAGGCTTTTTTGGCTACACCCACTTCGGTCTCGGCGCTTGGTTCGCATACCCAATCCTCCCCGACGGTTTCATCAAGCCTTGGAACGATGCGTTGTTCATTGAGGCTGGCGGTGCGCTTGAGCGTTACAGTTGGGACTGGGGCACGTTCGGCGTGGACTGCAGCTACAGCTGGATGCGCCTGACGCCGATGGGGGGCGCACGCTGGTCGGTGTATCTCACGCCCGAGTGGGCTGTGTTTGCCACTGCGAAGCTGGGCTACGGTATTGGCTTTGCAGATAACTACGAGTGTGGTGGCTACAACGGTCCGGCGAGCGAGCCAAGCCTCTCGTCGTTCGAGATCGACTCGTCGTTGGGTGCGCATTGGCAACTCTCCGACGGTTGGCAGGCCCGTTTCGAAATGGGTTATTTTGGCGCCCAGGTGGGCGCCGGCATGGATCTCGGCACTGTTAACTAGTTCGGTCGTTCTCCACGTTCCTGCTCCGTTATCCTAAGTGACTTCACTCGCGCTCACCGCGATTCTGGGCTCGGCGGTATTGCACGCCGTCTGGAACGCCATGCTCAAGCGCACACGCGATCCGAGTGCTGGGAGCGTCGTGATCGTGGTCGGAGCCGCTAGTCTCTCCGGTGCGCTCGGGCTCATCACCGGCACCACACATGTGCCCTGGGCAAGCTGGCCGTACCTGCTTGCGGCCGGGGTGATCGAGGGTCTTTACTTTGTCACGCTGAGTCGTGCGCTAGCGGTGCTGCCTTTGGGCTCGGCCTATGGCATCAGTCGCGGCTTGGGGTTGCTCCTGGTCTGGCCCTTCTCCGTCTGGTGGTTTGCCGAGCAGGCGTCGCTGACCTCGGTTGTAGGAGCCGGGTTGTTGTCCTTTGGGGTGTTCTTGCTCGTGACCAAAGTGGCCTCGGGGCGCGGTTTGGTCTGGGCCATCGGTTGTGCACTTACCATTGCGGCCTATCCGTTAGCCTATAAGCGGGCGTTGTTGGCGGGCGTCGATCCCTATCCACTCTTTGCGTTGGCGTTGGGGTTGGCGGTGCCGTTGCAATTGACCAATCTCGGAGCCCAGGCACCGCAGCGGCTTGTCATTGAATTTCGCCGCGCGTGGTTGTTACTTGGCTTTGCGGCGCTCATTTGCGCCGCATCGTTTCTGCTGTTCTTGGTGGCGTTGGAGCAGCAAGGGGCTGGGCGTGTTA
>JAKLEG010000246.1 GCA_022703175.1 Myxococcota bacterium
GAGGCGCTCTTGGAGCTTCTCACGATCGTAGTCCGAGCTGGTCTCTTCGATCTGCGCGCGGATTTGGCTGACGCGAGCTTCGATGTCCTTCTTCTTGCCAGCGCCGTCCACGATGGTGGTGTTGTCCTTGTCCACCGTCATGCGCTTCGCTTGGCCCAAGTCTTTCACCGTGACGTTCTCAAGCTTGACGCCGATGTCTTCGGAGATCATCTGGCCGCCGGTCAACGTCGCGATGTCCTGCAGCATCGCCTTACGGCGGTCGCCGAAGCCTGGCGCTTTCACCGCACAGACGTGCAGCGTGCCGCGCAGCTTGTTGACGACCAGCGTGGCCAAAGCCTCGCCTTCCACGTCTTCAGCGATGATCATCAAGGGCTTACCGCTACGTGCCACGGATTCGAGCAACGGCAGCATGTCCTTCATGTTCGAGATTTTCTTCTCGTAGATGAGGATGTACGGATCCTCAAGCACCACTTCCATCCGTTCCGGATCGGTCACGAAGTATGGCGACAGGTAGCCGCGGTCGAATTGCATACCTTCGACCACTTCCAACTCGGTCTCCATGCTCTTGGCTTCTTCAACCGTGATGACGCCTTCTTTGCCCACCTTCTCCATCGCTTCGGAGAGGATGTTGCCGATGGTGATGTCACCGTTGGCCGAGATGGTGCCGACCTGAGCGATTTCCTTCGAGTCCTTGGTGGCCTTCGATTGCTTCTTCAGCTCTTCGATCACCGCCTCGACCGCCTTGTCGATACCGCGCTTCAAGTCCATCGGGTTGACGCCAGCGGCCAAGAACTTCACGCCTTCGCGGTAGATGGCCTGAGCCAATACAGTGGCGGTGGTGGTACCGTCGCCGGCCACGTCGGAAGTCTTGCTCGCGACTTCCTTCACCATCTGGGCGCCCATGTTCTGGAAGCGGTCTTCCAGCTCGATTTCCTTGGCCACGGTCACGCCGTCTTTGGTGACGTTGGGGCTGCCAAAGCTCTTTTCGAGGATGACGTTGCGGCCCTTCGGACCAAGCGTAACTTTGACCGCGTCGGCCAAGGTGTTGATACCGGCCAAGATTTGCTCGCGGGCGCGCTGGCTAAAAATGATCTCTTTCGCTGCCATGTGAATCACTCCTTATAAAGGTGTCAGGCCCATCCGGGCCCCAAACAGGTCGAAAACTATTTCTCGAGCACGCCCAAGATTTCGTCTTCGCGCAAAATCAGGTGCTCTTCGCCGTCGATCTTGATTTCCGAGCCCGAATACTTGCCGAACAAGATCTTGTCGCCCTTCTTCACTTCCAAGGGCTGGACCTTGCCATCATCGGTGCGCTTGCCGGTGCCCACGGCCACAACTTCGCCCTCTTGCGGCTTCTCTTTGGCGGAATCCGGGATGATGATGCCACCCGCGGTCTTCTGCTCTTTGTCCAAGCGCTTGATCAAGATGCGATCGTGCAACGGTCGAAACTTCATCTCTTCCTCCACGTGTGTCGCGCACTCGATGTGAGGCGCTGAATTTCCATCTCACCCGTAGGCAGGGCATATCCTACTTGCGCCCACCAACGGTCGCCGTGCAATATAGGGATCAAGAGGAGCGTGTCAAGCGAGTTTTTAATATAGCTAATTAGTTGTTTTTATTGAACTTTGTTGTTTTGTTTTAGCACTCTACGATCAGGTCTGCCAAGACTCCTGGTGATCGCCGCTTGCCCCAGCTAGCAACCCGGCGCTAGCATGCGTCACGAACCTGTAAGGAGATTGCATGCGGCTCTTGTTCTTGGGGTGCCTCCCTATCTGTCTTGCGCTCGTGGGTTGTAGCGGCAGCAACGGCAAGCTGACCTGTACCGCGGACGCCGAGTGCCTCGACGGCTATGTGTGTGATTCCCAGCAACCTCGCATCTGTCTGCGCGGATGTACGGCGGCAAGCACCAACGATTGTCTGGATGCCCAATACTGTGATGTCCCCGCCGGTGCGACGAAGGGTGTCTGCCGCGACGGCAGTGCCGTGACGCCACCTAGCGATGTCGACAGCGAGCCAGGTGGCGACGCACCAGCAGCCGACTAGGGCTTTCGACCCACCTCTATGGCGGTCAGCTCTACCACCGCAGTGGCGCCGCGCGGATCGTCGTTGGGCGTATCCAACCAGGCGGCCAAAACCTCCTTGACCCGCGCCTCTGACATCAAGCGGTTCGATAACGCCAGGACATTGGCGTGATTCCAAATGCGCGCCCCCCGGGCAGTTTCGGGGTCGGTGCACAACGCCGCGCGAACGCCGGGCACCTTGTTCGCCACCATCGAAATCCCGGTGCCGGTCCAACAGAAAAAGACCCCTTCATCGCACGCCCCTGACCCGACTGCCTCGGCTGCTGCGCGTCCGGCCGCCACCCATGACTCCTCGCGGCCAGTTTGCAGACTGCCAAAGCGCACAACGTGGTGCCCCCGACCTTCGAGCTCCCGCACGACCACCTCGTTGATCAGATGGGGTTCATCGCTCACAACTGCAAATCGCATGGTCTCTCCCGACGCAACCTTATCGCTGACCTCAGCCATGCCCCGCTGACGACAAGGTCGCCGCGACATAGCCGGTCGCATGAGACAATGCCCCGCGACGAGCGTTTAGAGCAAGCCGATGGGCTAGACAGAGACGCCGGTTTGGCGCACGATGGCGATCGATATCGTGCGCCAAATCGGGGGAGGTGGCGATGATGGAAGCAACACGGGAGACGTGTTTTGCACCGGCCCCGCGTGCGCCCTATGAACTCATCAAAGTTCAGGTAGAGAGGGTTCAGCGAGACCCGGTCGTAAGCGCAGTGATCGCAGGTTCCTCTGGCTTGCTCGCGGTGCTCAACGAACAACGTCAGGTTTTGATGGTCAACGATGCGTTGCTGTCCGCCTTGGGTATGGCCGACAAAGGCGCCGTGTTAGGGTTGCGCCCAGGTGAGGCCTTGCGATGTACCCATGCAGGGGAGAGGCAGGCAGGTTGCGGTACGGGGCCCCATTGCAACTCGTGCGGCGCCGTTTTGGCTATTTTGGCTGCGCAGGCAACCGAGCGCCCAGCACAAGAACGGTGCGTTGTCACCAGTGAGTTCGACGGTCGCGAGGAGACTCGATGTTTCACCGCCCGTGCCGTGCCGCTTGCAGTCCAGGGACTGAAGCTCACGTTGTTGTGGCTCGAAGACATTAGCCGCGCGGAGCAGCGTGCTGCACTGGAAAGCGTCTTCTTTCATGACCTGCGCAACATCGCCTCCGCCCTGTTGTCCACCGCGGAGGTTCTCAAAAGCGCCAACCTTGACGAGCGCGAGCGGCGCGAATTTGCTGATAGCGTCTACCGACTCACTGAACGACTGTGCCGCGAGATCGATCTCCAACGCGTCCTGGGACGTGGCCAAGATGCCCAGATGATCCTCACCCGCCGCCGCGTGCGCGTCCGCAATATCCTGCGCGAGTTGTACGAGAGTGTAGGCACGCACTCGCAAGCTCATCACGTGGAGCTACGAGTGGAGCCTCCTCCTGCGGAGTTGACGCTCACCACCGACCCAACCGTCCTGCAGCGCGTGTTGACCAACATGGTCCTCAACGCCTGCGAGGCCAGCGGGACGCGTGGCACAGTCTCCACCTGGGTGGAGCGGACCACCGATGGCGTCGTGTTTTGCGTTTGGAACCGACAGACCATTCCGCCCGAGATCGCTGACCGCATCTTCCAATGTTACTTCACGACCAAGAACGGCCCGGGACGCGGGTTGGGCACCTATTCGATGAAGGTGCTGGGCGAAAGCCTGTTGCGCGGACGCGTCAGTTTTACAACCTCCGTCGAAGAAGGCACCACCTTCCGGTTGTGGCACCCCCTCGCTTCGGGGGATGTTGCCACGGATGTTTGTTTCGCTTGAAGGATTGTTGGCCGACCCCGCTCCAGTTTTAGCCCTCGCGCCGATGAAGGCGGTCACCGACTTGGCGTTCTGGCGCTTGTTTCTGCGCTATGGCGGTGCTGACCTCTACACAACGGAGTACGTGCGCGTGCACGTCACCTCGCGCCTTGGTCCGGAAATTCTCCAAACCGTTCGTGAGAACCCCACGGGCCGCCCGGTGATCGTGCAGCTTCTGGGCAACGACCCCCAGGCACTGGTCCGCATCGCCAAGGAACTTGCCGGCCTGGCCGTGGCCGCCATCGAGCTAAACCTCGGCTGTCCGGCCCCTATCGTGCACCGGAAGTTCTCGGGGGGTGGCCTCCTGCGCGACCACAATCGCGTGGACAAGCTGGTCGGCACCCTCCGCGATGCGATTGTGGGAAAGTTTTCGGTGAAGACCCGCCTGGGCTTTACCAACCCGCGCGAGTTCGACGACCTGCTCGCGATCTATGCCAAACACCACCTAGATCTGCTGGTGGTGCATGGGCGCACAGTCGCCGAACAATACCAACCCGGTGTGCACTACGATGCCATTGCCCAGGCAGTCGCCGCCGTGTCTTGCCCCGTACTCGCCAACGGCGGCATCGACACCGCGCCCCAGGCTCAACAGGTGCTGCGCCAAACCGGTGCTCGCGGCCTGATGATCGGCCGAGCCGCAATCCGCAACCCGTGGATCTTTGGTCAGATTCGCAAACAACTTCGTGGTGAGATCCCCACATATCCCAGCGGTCGCGAAGTGTTGGCCTACGTATTGGCCTTGTACGAGGCCTCCGGACCGCCCGACGCCCGCGAAGAACTGCAGGTACAAAAGCTCAAACGCTGCCTGAGCTATTTGGGAGTCGGCATCGATCCGAAGCGCGAATTCCTGCGGCAAGTGCTGCGCGTCACCACACGCCAAGAGCTAGAAGCCGTATGCCTGCGTTTCATGGACCACGAGCGGCCGATGCCCTTGGCGCCATTCAGCGATGCGGTGAGCACCGACTAGGGACAACTGTGCTGCAGCTCCTCGCCCAAGTTGATGGTGGGCGACACCAGCGAGAGCGGGCGTACCCAAACGTAGTTGATGGCGCGGTGACTGCCGGTATCAGCCAGACGGCGGGTGAAGAAACGGATGCGATTCAACGCGGTCACCGGATCTTCAAAGTCGATGCCATTACACATCACGACGCCGTCCACGCTCACCTGGTAGAACTGCGTCGATAGGTCGATAAGCGCACGCACGTCCACGGGCCCCGACACCGGGTCTGAGGGCACCCCATAAACATAGCCATCCTTGGCGCACCAAAGCTGCTCGTAGCGCGGCGGATCCAAGGACGTGTTGCCCCACCAGTTGATGTTCACACCTACGCCAACGTCGTGGGTGCTGTTTTCAATAGCGTCCGGCACCTCCGTCATCAAATCTCGGTCACCCAATTGGAACGACGCCGAATAGCGGTCATCCCCCACCGGTGCGGTGAAATCGATCCCCAGGCGCAGTTCGACAATGCCGCTCGGCCATATCAAATTCCGCTGCACCAACGGGCGGTTAAACAGCGACTCCCCTGTTTGGGTGAAAACCAGCGCGCCGTCTTGCACGACGGCCCTGCCGACGTCGCCGGTGTCAACATCGTACTCGGCCCAGCCGCTGCCGACCGCGGCACTGTCCGGCCGCTCAAAGAAGTCGGCGAACGGGAAGATGGCGCTCTCGTCCGCAAGCGGAGTCCCGGCACCAGGATGCCCGTAGTAAAGGAAATAGCTCACCTCGCTACCTGTCGCGTCCAATGGCGCGGCGAGCGCAAACCAAAGGGTGGTGACGGTGGAGTTGAACGGCGCCAGGGGATCGGCCACGCGCGAAAGCTCCGTCCAACCATGGGTCGCATCAAAAGTTACCAGGCGGAAATCATTCCCGCTTGCCAGCGCTTCGCCAAGGCCGACATACGCCGCATGATTGAGAGTGATGGCAATTGGCCACCCCGCCGCTAGGCTTTCGCCCTCAACCAGCGTCAAGGTGAGCGCCTTGCGATAACGATAGTCGCACGACCACCACCAGCCACACGCCTCGATCGCACCACCACCGCCGCAGGTCTCGGGCCAGGTGCAGCGACCCACACAAACCCCGCCGCAACCATCGCTGCCGGCGCAGCGCTCGCCGCACCAGGGCGTACAGCCACACACGCTCGGCACGGCACCGCCACCACAGCTCTGCGGCGAGACGCAGGTGTCGGGGCAGGTGCTGGAGCAACCGTCATCACCGCCACATTTGCCGGTACACTCTGGCACACAAGCAGGTGGTGCCTCGCAGCCGTTGGCCGCAATACCGTCCAAATCTCGATAGCCGTCGGCGCACGTACCATAGGTGCAATGCGCCGCGGCCTGGGTCACGTCGCAACGAGCGTCCGCGTGTAACACCTGTACAACACAGTCGTCGTCGCAATGAGCGCACGCATTGAGCGTGGCGAGATCACACCCTTGGCTTGAGCCATCGGCGGCGAGTGCACAGTCACTCCAGAGCCCCGAAGGCAAACACTCGCGGCAGCCAAAGTTGCATGCTTCGCCAGCGTTGGTGCAATCCAAGAGAGTTCCAGGTGTAGCACAAGCAGAACCGGTGGTGACCTCAGCAGGGCACACCCCGCTACCGTCGCACTCCTGCCGAAGCTCTTGCACACACAGCTGCGTGCGCGGGTGGCACCGATAACCAGCCAAACACTCGCCGTCGTCGCACGGGCGACCAGCCTCCGCAATCTGCACCTTGGCGCACGCCGTAAATGACACAACTGCGCCGGACACCATCGAAAGGATCAAGACATGGGCGCGCATTAGAATTCCCCTTGCCACTGCAGAGCGCGCAAATCTTCACCAGCCACCACGGCCGGCATGAGCCCAACACGCCGTCCCCACCACCAACATGCCAACGCCCCAGTTCCAGAAGCCACCGCGACTCCCAGGCCGATGAAGCTCCGGCCGCGAGCCCGATTAGCTTCCGTTTCCAATGCAACAGCCCGCTTTTGCGGTGTGGTGAGCGCACCTTTGGCATCAATTGAGTTCTTGGCATCACGATACTGCCACGCAAAGAGGCTTGCAGCAGCCCCAGCCGCAACCGCGCCGCCAGCTAACACCCAGCCCGTGATAGCAAGTTCTGTGCGCCCTTCGTGAGACTCGCTCGTCACAATCACAGCAGGCGCGATTGCTGGTGCGACTGTGGTGGTGGCTGTGGGCTCACGTTCGAGCGGCACGAGGTCGGGGAGCGCTACGTCGTCCTCAGATTCAACTGGGGCAGCGCCAAACAACGCCTCGCGGTGTCGGCCGAGCTCAGTCTCTACCGCCGCGGGTCCTGCCACCGAAAAACTGATGCGCTGGCGTTTGCGGCTCCCGGTACCGTCAACCAAGGTCAATTGGACGAGATAGGCGCCGCTGTGCAGCTCCACCCGGGAAACCAGGACACTGCGAACCTGAAGCTTCTTGGCGAATCGCGTCAGACACCTAGCGTCCAATCCGCAAGACACCGCGAAACCACGCTCGGCTGCGGAAAGTCGGACCTCCAAGGGCCGGCCGGTCAGAAGCTCCAAATCGGTCACTAACAAGGCCAAACCCTCAAAGGCAACATCGAGAGCGTCGGCCACGGCCCGCGCCGAGGGTGACGCCGTCGCAGGCAGCACAGCGATCACGGGCTTTGCAGGCACCGGCTCAGCGGCCCGCCCTACGGTGGCCATGCCCAGCATCAGCCACACCCACGACAGCCAACCGATGACCTGTCCCCCCCACGTCACGGGCGCCGATACAATTCTATGAGGCCCAACCATGGCGCCATCCTGCCGCGCCCGACCCCTGGAACGCAACTCAATGTGCCCGTCGATACAGGTGAACACTGAGAAGTAACCCGCAACCAACCATGACCGACAGCAAGCTCGACCCTCCATAGCTGAACAGCGGCAACGTGACGCCGACCACCGGAAAGATGCCGCTCACCATGCTCATGTTGATGAGCGCCTGCCAGGCGATCATCGCCGTAATACCGGTGACCAACAACGCGCCATAGCTATCGCGAGCATCCACCGCGACGGCCCAGGCCATAGCAATGAGCGCGAGGTAAAGGAGGATGAGCAGCAGGCACCCCAGAAATCCTTGTTCTTCAGACCATACCGAGAACGCGAAGTCGGTGTGCTGCTCCGGAAGAAACGATAACTGCGTCTGCGTGCCTTCCAGGTGCCCCTTCCCTGTCCAGCGCCCAGAGCCTACCGCAATCATTGACTGAACCGCATTCCAACCCGCACCTTTGATGTCATGTTCGGGATCGATGAAGGTCAGAATGCGGCGTTTTTGGTAGTCCTTCAAAATACCAAACCAACCGATGATGGCCAGGCAAACGCCAAAGAACGATAGCAACGCCAATGTTCGCCACTGCACGCCTACGACAAGAATCATCGACGCGCCGATCAGGATAACAATGCCGGCCGTGCCAAGGTCAGGCTCAATGAGAATGAGTCC
>JAKLEG010000247.1 GCA_022703175.1 Myxococcota bacterium
CTTTACATGGCTGGCCACGAAGGGCGCGGCATTGGTTTATGGGCCAAGGCGATTACCTACTTGCTGCAGGACGCCGGGCACGACACCTATGCAGCCAACGAGAAGTTGGGTTTTCCCGCCGATTCGCGCGATTTCAGCGACGCCGCGCGGCTCGTCCGCTATTTTCGCGGTCCCAACGCGAGGCTACGGCTGTTGGGGAACAATCCGCTCAAGCGTGAGGCATTGACCCAAGCCGGCATTCAGGTGGAGGCGCAGACGCCGCTGGTCACTGGAATCACGCGCTTTAATGTTCGGTATTTGAGCTCCAAACGCGAGCACGGCCACCTCATCCCTGACGGGGTCCTACCCCCCATTAAGCCGCTGTGAGACGCTGAGGTCACGCTCTGGCGCCCATCGAGCGGGCACGGTACAAGCGGCCATGCGATTGCGACGGCTTCTTCGCCCTTTTTCTCCCTTTTTCTCCGGACCTGTGATGCCGGGAGGCGTCGTGTCGGTGCAAACCACTGACGACGTGCGTTTGGCGTTGCATCGGATCCGACCCGAGGGGGAGGGCGGGCCTGCGGTGCTGCTCTTGCATGGCCTCGCCTCCAACCGTCACGCACTCCATTTTCCTGAACGTTCGCTGGCGCGCTATTTAGCCAGTCGCGGCTTTGATTGCTTTGTGGCGGAGTTGCGCGGCTGCGGCGCGAGTGAACGGCCGCGTCGCCCCTGGACTGTTGACGACTACCTACAATACGATCTGCCCGCCATCTTGGCGACCATCGCCCATGTAAATGGCCGCGAGCAGGTGATGTGGGTAGGCCACAGCTTGGGAGGGGTGTTGCTGTTGGCGTACGCTGCGCTTCATCCGGAGCTGCCCCTCGCTTCGGGAGTGACGTTGGGCTCGGCGCTAGATCTGCGGCCAGGCAAATCGTCGTTTCGGAAGTGGCTGCCGCTCAAGCCAGTGTTGAACCACCTGTCGAGTGTGCGTTTTGGCGACCTGTTGCATTGGCTGGCGCCGGTGTCAGGGCGGGCTTGGTCGAAGCGTTTTGACCAAGTGAGTGTTTGGCCCCCCAACATCGAAGCCTGTATGACGCGGCGGATGCACGCCATTGGCTTCGAAAACGCTCCTTGTGAGTTGTTGCTGAGCCTTGAATCGTTGCTAGGTGAGCAAGGCTTTACGGTACAAGCGGGGCGGCGGCGCATTGTCGCTGAAGCCCGCTCCATTAAAGTACCGCTGTTGATGTTTGCGGGAAGTGAAGATCGACAGACGCCCGCTGCGGCCGTGCTTGAGACGAGCAAGGTTTTGGGGGGGGCTGTCACGGTGCGCATTTTGGGCAAAGCTCATGGCGAACAAGAGGAGTATGGTCACTGGGACATGGTGATTGGGGCGCGCGCACCGATGGAAGTCTGGCCCGCGCTTGCGAGTTTCCTGCTTGCACACACACCTTAATTGCGTGATGGCGTATGCGCAGGCTGTAGCGGGTGCATCCAGCAAACAGGGGCCCACGGTGTGGGCTCCGTTGATTGTGTGAGGTTTTGATGCCGCCGGTTCTCGATTGGCTTCAAGGTAATTTGTCGGCCTCGGCGCGGGTCTGGACCGCCATGGCGCCTGCGCTCATCATTTGTGCCTATTTCATTGTCGGATTTCTAATCTACCTGGTGCGTTGTGCCATCAAGGGGCCGTTTCGGGACAACGAGCTTGAGTCGCGTCATGCCAGCTTTATGGCAGGCGTGTGGTTTCGGCTCTACCTGGGTTGGCTGATGCAGCCGTTGTGGCGCCTGGTGCTACGCTCTGGCGTGCCGCCGACGGCAATCACCACGTTGTCGGTGCTGTTGTCGTTGGCCTCGGGGATTTCGCTGGCCGCCGGGCGTTTTGCGCTCGGGGGTTGGCTCTATATCTTTTCCGGGTTCTGCGACGTCATCGATGGTCGGCTGGCTCGCACCACTGGCAAGGTATCCAAGGCGGGTGGTGCCCTCGACGCCATCCTCGATCGCTACAGTGACTCGTTCGTTTTGGGGGGCCTGGCTTGGTATTACCGCGATTCGTGGGTGTTGGCTGCGGCGCTGATCGCTCTTATCGGCTCAAGCCTCGTTCCTTACATCCGCGCCCGAGGCGAGGCCTTGGGCGTCGTGGTGAAAGACGTTGGCGTGATGCAGCGCGCCGAACGGATCCTCTACATCGGTGTTGGCTGTGCGCTCAGCCCGGTGTTGGAGGTACTGTTGCGGGACCCGGGCGCGCGCCACCCGTTACATCTTTTAGCTGTCGGCGGCGTAATCCTACTGGCGGTGGGGACGCAACTGACTGCGTTTCATCGCTTGGCTCACGTTTTGTCGGCGCTGTCTGGTAGCACGCTGATGACGTGGCGCGAACTGACCGAAAGAGAGACCCGCCGCACTCTGTTTGCGGCTACCCTCGCCACCGCAGGCGATTTCGTGGTCGTCAGCCTCCTGGTCGAGGGGCTCGGTCGCCAACCGGTGATCGCTACGGCGATTGGTTGCGTGGCCGGTGGGGCCGTGGATTTGGCGCTCAACTTGTTATGGACCTTTGCCGGTTACCGGACCGCCAAGCTGCCGCAGGCCGGGCGCTACACCTTTGTGAGCCTCACGAGCGCATTGTTGAACGCGGCAGGGGTGTGGGTCTTACTCCTACTCCCCGATGTGGACTACCGCATTGCCTGGGTGGTGGTTCGTGCGGCCGTGGCTTTGGCATGGAACTATCCACTCCATCGTGATTATGTTTTCCTCCACGCCAATGCATCTACCTCCGAACCAGGGCCAGTCGTCTCATCGGAGGCGAGCCAAAGCCGTTGACACCTGTCATCCCCATTCGTACAAACACGCGCACGGAGCCTTACCTAATGGCACGAGTCCTGTCTCAAGAGACCGTGGGGGAAATCGAAAAGCTGTTCTCGCGGTATCCCACGCGACTAGCGGTGTTGGGGCCGGCCATTCACCTGACCCAGAAACAATTGGGACATGTGAGTGATGCTGCCGCTAACGAGCTGGCCGAGTTGCTCAAGATTCCGCCCACCCGCGTTAAGGAAATGGTCAGCTTCTACACGATGTACTATGACCGTCCGGTCGGTCGGCACGTCGTGCGAGTGTGTCGGAACCTCTCGTGTCAACTCCGGGGCGCCGACCGCCTACTTGCCAAGGCCCAAGAGACGTTGGGGGTGCAGTTGGGCCAAACAACGTCCGATGGGCGCGTCACCCTTGAGCACGAAGAGTGCCTGGCGGCTTGCGGTACCGGACCTGCCTTGTGGGTGGATGGCGAGCTTAAGGAGAACCTGACCGACGAGAAGCTCGTGAAGCTCTTGAAGGAGCTGCCATGACGGACGCCTATTCACCCGCAGGATTTGAGGTCACCCTCTCCAAACGCTGGTACGTGAAAAACGGTTACACCTTCGACGCCTACACGAAGGATGGCGGCTACGAGGCGCTCAAGCAGGTTTTGAAGCTCACCCCCGCCGAGGTGATTGAGACCGTCAAGAAGGCCAACCTGCGTGGACGCGGCGGTGCCGGGTTCGCTGCCGGCATGAAATGGAGCTTTGTGCCCAAGGAGTCGGCGAAACCCAAGTACCTGGTTGTGAACGCCGACGAGTCGGAGCCGGGCACCTACAAAGATCGTTATGTGTTAGCGCGCGACCCGCACTCGATGCTGGAAGGCGCAGCCATTGCGGCCTACGCTATTGGTGCGCACCAGATCTATATCTATGCGCGCGGTGAGTTTGGTCTGCCATACCGTCGACTCGAAGCCGCGATTCGTGAGGCGTATGCCAAAGGCGTGTTTGGCGATTCCTGTTTTGGCAGTGGCTACAAGCTCGATTGCCAACCCCACCGGGGTGCCGGCGCCTATATTTGCGGCGAAGAAACGGCGCTGTTGGAGAGCCTGGAAGGCAAAATTGGCCGACCGCGGCTGAAGCCACCCTTCCCAGCCGTGGTGGGCGCATTTGGCGGCCCCACCATCATCAACAACGTCGAAACCCTGGCCTGTGTACCGCTCATCTTCTCTCGCGGCGTCGAATGGTTCCTGAAGATGGGCTCGCCCAACAACGGCGGTCCCAAGCTCATTTGTATCTCGGGACATATCGCCCGACCCGGTGTTTACGAGGTCCCCAACGGCTACCCCTGCAACAAGCTTTTGGCGCTCGCCGGCGGCGTCTGGCAAGGACGCACGCTCAAAGCGGTGATCCCCGGTGGGAGCTCGACGCCGGTGCTGGTTCCCAAGCCGTGCAAGGCGTTGGCCAAACCCGATGCACCAGAAGCCGAGTGGCCCCTTGAAACCGATGTTTGCTTGGACTTCGACAACCTCAAGGCCGCGGGGTCGATGTTCGGCAGCGCTGGCATGATGGTGTTGGACGATCACACCTGCATGGTGCGCAGCCTGCTGACGTTGGCCAACTTCTATGCGCACGAGTCGTGTGGACAATGCACTCCGTGTCGCGAAGGCACCTCGTGGGTGGCGCGTATCTTGAAACGCATCGAAGCAGGGCAGGGGACCGAGGCCGATCTGGATACGCTCGCGGGCGCGGCTAAGCATATGTCGGGCACAACCATTTGTCCGTTGGCTGATGCGTTGGCGATGCCGGTGGAGAGCTACTTGCGCAAATTCAAAGATGAGTTTGTCGCCCACGTGCGTGACAAGCGCTGCAGCTATGAGACCTACGAGCTTAGCCCGGCGCACAATACGTTCTGGGAGGACACGCCCGAATGATCGAAACGTTGGTGTTCTATCTCGCAGCCACCCTGGCCATCGGTGGCGCGCTGGCGGTGATTCTGGCACGCACGCCGCTCACCGGAGCGCTGTCGCTCATTGTCACGCTCGTCGCGGTAGCGATGCTGTATTTGCTGTTGGATGCGACGTTCGTCGCGGCGATGCAGGTGTTGGTTTACGCTGGCGCCATTATGGTGCTTTTCGTGTTTGTCATCATGCTGTTGAACCTTGGCCCGGAGTCTGGGGCACGGCCCTCGTACGGTTCGTTGTCTAAGCTTTTGGGTGGGGCCGCGATCGGCTACTTCGTCGTTCGATTGATTGGGGCTGTGGCGACCGGCGCTGCCGGCAGGCCGGTGGATGGCAGCATTAAATCGGTGGGGCAGCTGTTGTTGTCCGATTACCTGTTCGCCTTCGAGTCGATCTCGGTGCTTCTGCTTGTTGCGGTGGTGGGCGCAGTGGTGCTCGGGTTACGGAGGCTCACATGACCCTCACCCAAATCGGACCGAGTCATTTTTTGGTGGTGGCGGCGTTGTTGTTTGGCATCGGTGCTCTAGGGGCGCTGCTGCGACGCAATGCCTTGACGCTTTTGATGAGCGTGGAGCTGATGCTGAACGCCGCCAATGTGGTGTTCTTGGGGTATGGTAAACAGTACGGCGCCGCAGGCGCTCATGCGATCGCGTTCTTCGTGATGGCAATTGCCGCGGCCGAGGCCGCAGTTGGACTTGCCATTCTCCTCGGGGTGTTCCGGACGCGTCAGACCGTCGAGATGGACGAGTTGGATGCGTTGCGGGATGAGACCTAACCCACTCGATGTTGTCGACTCTCTCCCGCATGTTTCAACCGGGTCACCGCCCGTGTATTTTGGTTTTGGGTGACCTGATTCTTGATGAGTATCAACGAGGTACGGCTCAACGATTGTCCCCGGAGGCGCCGGTCCCGGTGTTGGATGCAGCGCCAGCCACGTCGGTGTTGGGGGGAGCCGCCAACGTAGCGGCTAATTTGGCGGCCTTGGGGGCCGAGGTGCGACTGTGCGGCGTGCGAGGCAACGACCGTCAAGGGGAGCAGCTGGCAGCCCTCTTGATGCACGCGGCGATCGATTGTCGTGGTGTGGTGGTGATGCCCGAGCGTCCCACAACGCATAAGCTGCGCGTGGTGGCGCATGGGCAACAGCTGGTGCGCATCGATCGCGAAGAGTGCAGCGCGTTGCCCGCGTCCGTCGAAGCGACGCTGCTGGCCGCGGTTGAGGCGCAACTTCCGGATGTTGTCGGCGTCGTGTTGTCTGACTATGCGAAAGGGGTGCTGGGCGGCTCTTTGTGTGAGCAGGTGATCGCACGGGCCCGGGCGCGCGGGTTGCACGTGACCGTTGACCCGAAAGGGACTTGTTATGCGCGCTATACACACGCGAGCTTAATCACTCCCAACCTGGTGGAGCTTGCGCGTGGTACTGGGCGCAGCGTGCAAACTGAGGCCGAGCGTTGGGAGGCGGCGCGCGCCCTGTTGGCAGAAACGCATGCGGGGGCTGTCCTCGTCACCTGCGGCAAAGAGGGGATGCGCTTGTTGCAACCGGAGGCACCGCCGGTGTCAGTGCGTGCCGAGGCGCGCCAGGTGTTCGATGTTACGGGAGCTGGCGATACGGTGATCGCGGTGGCCAGCCTGGCGCTGTTTGCTGGGGTGCCGCTTTCGAACGCAGCGCGCGTGGCCAACCTGGCGGCAGGGATCGTCGTAGGCAAACCGGGTACAGCAACGGTGTCGCTCGCTGAGCTCTCCGAGGCCGCGGGGCGGCGGCTGTCGACCAGTGCCTGCAAGATCGTCTCGCGCGCGCAAGCAACCGTCAAAGTTTGCGAGGCCCAGGCGATGGGTGCGCGGGTGGTGTTTACCAACGGCTGCTTTGACTTATTGCATGCCGGCCATGTGACCTACCTGGAGTCGGCACGTGAGCAAGGGGACGTGTTGGTGGTGGCGGTGAATAGCGACGCCTCGGTGCGGCGTCTCAAAGGGGCGGCGCGGCCAATTATTGCCGAAGCCGATCGAGTTGCATTGGTGGCGGGGCTCGCGGCGGTGGATTGGGTGGTCACGTTCGAGGAAGACACACCAGAGGCGCTCATCGAGCTGCTCGCACCCGACGTGCTGGTGAAGGGCTCTGATTATCGTCCTGAGCAGGTGGTCGGCAAAGAGCGGGTGGAGGCGAGCGGCGGTCGTGTGGAACTGATACCGATCCTTCAGGGCCGGTCGACCTCGTCGATCATTGCGACAATTTTGACCCGACTGGGGCGCGAGGAACGAGCATGAGCCAACTGCGACGCGATCCGGTGCGGGGATATTGGTGCATCATTGCCCCAGGACGGAACCGCCGCCCGGATGAATATGGCGACCGGAAAGTGGTGCAACCGCAGGAGAGCGGCCCGTGTCCATTTTGCCCGGGACACGAGGAACAGACCCCTCCCGAAGTGGATGCCGTGCGACCCAACACCAGCCAAGCGAATGCGCCAGGCTGGCTTGTGCGCATCGTGCCGAATCGTTTTCCTGCGCTCGTGCCCGACGACGACCCCGAGCCGATTGATGCCGACGCAGGCACCGAGTTGTATCGCGTGGTCCCGGCATGTGGTTCGCACGAGATCGTCATTGCCACGCCTGAGCATCATCGCCGTGCGACCCACTTTTCTGTTGACCAATGGGACACGTTGCTCGCGGCCAGCCAATTCCGCATGCAGCAGCACATGGATACGGGCAAGGCCCAACACGTCGTGTTGTTCCACAACCACGGTGAGAAGGCCGGGGCTTCGCGTGCCCATGAGCATTTGCAGTTGATGGCCATCCCGATGACGCCGCAGGCGGTGACGCAGGAGCTGGCCAGTTGTCGGGTCTACCACGCCAAGAAGCACCGCTGTATTTTCTGCGATCTGCTAGAGCGGGAGATGCACGGGCCGCGTTTTATTTACGCCGATGAGGCCTTTGTAAGCTTCGCTCCGTGGGCTTCGCGCGTGCCTTACGAGATTTGGATCTTGCCGCGGGCCCATCGCCATTCGTTTTTGGCCGTGCCGCATCGCGAACGCTGCTTGCTGGCGGCGCACATGCGTGAGTTGTTGCAGCGACTGGAAGTCCTGTTCGGCGATTTGCCATACAACTGGATGCTGCATTGGCTGCCCGATGGGGTGGAAGACGCTTCGGTGTATCACTGGCACATCGAGCTGACGCCGCGCTTGTCGTATCAGGCCGGTTACGAGTGGGGCACGGGAGGTTTCATCAACACCACCCCCCCCGAGGAGGCGGCGGAGCGCCTGCGCCAGCTGCCACTCGTGGCACCGGTAACGTTGTCCCGCTAGAACCATTAAGATCCTCTTCACATCTGCCCCAACCTGCACTATGAAGCCGCCCCGATTGCGGGCTTGGAATAAACCATGCCTGGTGCGGGTTGATGCGTGCGCCAGACCTTTGTTGGGGTCGGCGTAGGTTCTGATTGTTGAACTATTCTGGAGGGTTGTGAGCATGGCCGAGACACAGACTCAGCCGATGGTCGAGACCCGGTCGCTCCACAAGGAGTACGGCAGCACCGTCGCCGTGAACGCGATTTCGTTCAAGGTGTCACGCGGTGAGGTCGTGGGTTTCCTGGGGCCGAACGGCGCGGGCAAG
>JAKLEG010000248.1 GCA_022703175.1 Myxococcota bacterium
GTTCTGGAGGAGGGGAGAGGAGGGTGTCCTGAGCGAGCACCAGGTGATCGAGGTCGCGGTTCAGGCGCTGAAGCAAGGCGATGCGTTCTCTAAGCGACGGGTGCTCCGGGAAACGCGCGCAGAACGCCTCGGGATCAGGCGGCGAACCTGCCAAGCGAAGCTCGTTGAAAACCGCCAGCGGGTCTTCGGTGGAGGTGGAATACGTCACGAATCGAGTATGCCCGGAGATGGGGCGCGTGGGTATGGCTGCGGCTACGACACAGGCGGCGAGATGACCTGTTTGGCGTGAACCGTGAGGCGCTCGAATGCGGCCGAGGCGACCAAGATGTTGAGGGGAATCGTCACAAGGAAGCCTATGACCACCGCGGTGCCGATGGCCGTGGCGATGGCCAAAGCCAAGAACAGCACCAAGGTTACCGGGATTTGACCCAGTGTCAGGGAGACGCTGCGCTGGATGGCGTTCACCGAACCGGTATTCTCGGTGGCAACGCTGACAAGCGCGAACATTGTAAGCCATGCGACGACGAGACCCGGCAGAAACAGCAACCACCAGCCGATGAAGGCCGCGAGGCCAATAAGAAAGGCCGTGAGGGCAGCGGGCCAGAAGCGTTGGAAACCGTTGAAGATCTCACTGACCTCGACGGTTTCACCCAGCTGGCGCCGGCGCGCGAGTTCGAGGAAGCCCACGACCATCGGTCCAGCGCAGATTCCAAGACTGACGGCGCTGATCAGCGCCACGAGCAAACCCGCTAGGATGTAGAGCACGGGATCCTTGATGAAAAGCCGCCACGCATCAACGAAACAGGCTTCGATGAATTTGTCCAAAACGATCGGTTCTGACATTGGTATCCTCCAGGTGTGGGCGTGGGCGATTCGGTCGCTAGCGACGAGCTAACACCCTCCACAATCGGCAGGGCACGAGGTGCAGGACTCGGTGGCTACGCAGAAACCATCCCCGCAGCCTCGACAAGATCCACAGTCAGCCTGACACAAGGCACAGGTTTCGACGCCTAGGCAGGCACCGTCACCACAGAAGCTGGCGCCCCAGCCGCACTCGTCGGGGCACGTGAGGCTGTTCTCGATGCTGTTGCAGACACCATCGCCGCAGACCGGCGGACAGGGGCCGCAATCCTCACCGCAAGAGAAGCACGACTCGTCCGGGTCACAGCGGCCGTCGCCACAGTCTCCGCATACATCGCAATCCGCGACGCAGCTGTGGCAGCTTTCGTCGGCGTCGCAGGTGCCGTTGTTGTTGCAGCCACATGGCGCGCAGTCATTCGCGCAGGAATTGCAACTTTCGGTGTCACCGCAAATTTGGTCGCCACACCAATCCCCCATCGAACAGGGCGGGCAGTCCGGCGAGGCACAGCTTTCCTGCGGTGAGCAGATGCCATCCCCGGCGCGCGGCGGACATGGACCACAGTCGCTCCCGCAGGTGTCGCAGTTCTCGCCATTTACGCAATAGCTATCTCCACAGCCACTGCAGGCACCACAATCGGCCGCGCAGCTGGCGCAGTTCTCGTTATCGTCACAGCTGCCGTCTTGGTCGCAACTCCCCGGGCAATCAGTGCCGCACAGTTTGCGGGTTTCTCCGGGTTCGCACAGGCCGTTGCCACATCGGGGGATGCAGCTGCCACAGTCGGTTGGGCAATCAAAACAGCTTTCGATGAGGTCACAGACACCATCGCCACACATCGCGCAGGCACCGCAATCGGGCACGCAGCTCAGGCAGGACTCATCGCTGTTGCAGATCCCGTCACCACAGGTGGGGCCGCCCGGCTCGCACCCCGCACAATCCACGGGGCAGTTGTCACAGGTCTCGTCGGCTTCGCAGTTCAGGTCTCCACAAATAACGGGCGCGGAGCAGTCGGCGCATACCAAAAAACTCTCCCAGGGTGCGCAGGTACTGTCCGCATGACAGATCCAACAGACGCCGCAATCTTCGGTGCAGGTGTCACAGCTTTCGCCCGGTGAGCAGAACTGGTCACCACAACGGCCGTTACAATCGGCAGCGCAGTTTGTAACGTTTTCACCAGCCTCGCACAGGCCGTCGCCGCAGGTGCAGTGACAATCCTGTGGGCAGCCGATGCAATTCTCGCGAGCGTCACAGGTGCCATCGCCGCAGGTGCCGCAGGAGCAGTCGACGGGACAGAGGCGGCAATCTTCGTCAGCATCGCACGCCCCATCGCCACAAGCCGGACAAGCGCCGCAATCCGTGGCGCACAGCGCACACGACTCATCGGCAGCACAGATACCGTCACCACAGAGGGCAGGGCTCTTGTTGGAGTCGGAGCCGCAGCCAGCGAGTCCGGTGGCGACGACGAGCAGCCAGAGGCGGAATTGTGACATCGGGCGTCTCCTTAAAAGACTCAATGTTTCGATGGCTTACGGCGTTCGTTGCGCATCCGTGGTGGCGGTGGGGTCTTGAGATTAAGCCAGGGCGATAGCTCGTCGGCGGTGTAACGGCGCACGCTGTTGATCGGACCGCGTTTCTTGTCTGCATAATAGTTGGGATTGAAAAATTCCCACGCGAGTTGGCCTTGGGGGGTGACTTCGAGGGCGCGGCCTGAGTCGGAATCGGTGATGATGGTGTTGCCATTGTCCGTCCGGTTTACGGTGCCGTAGCTGTGCGTGTAGAGGCTTTCCTTCGGCGTCGCGGCATACTCCCAAACGATCTTGCCGGTGGCAGGATCCATTTCGATGGCACGCGACCAACCGCGTCCGAGGCCGTTATCTAGCATCAAGAAATGGCCGTTCGCGAGAGGTTGCGCGTCGTGCGGGCCCCGCAAATCGTCTTGGCCCCAGGCCCAGATAACTTTTTCGGCGTCAATGTCGACCACCGCAATGAGGTCTTGATGGCGCAGGGTGATAAGCACGTTGCTCGGTTGGAATAGCTCACTTGTGCCCACGAGCTCCGGGCGCCCGAGCGGGTTGACGGTGTTGATGTGAAACAAGTCGATGCCCTTCGCGTGGCCTTTGTTCGAGGGGGCGATCGGTTTCAATGGGATTTTCAGCGAGTTCTCATGCAGCAGATCGAATAACGAGATGAACTTGAGTACGGTGCCTCGCGATGTCAGCACGGCGAGGCGGTCGTCTAACAACATAGCCTCATGGTCATAGCCAGGTGCCATACGTTGTTGGGTGGTGAGCGCAATGAGTCGACCGTCCGGCATTTCGGTGGGCAGGTGATGGGCTGGCAGGTTGACGCGGAAAACCGGGTGGCCATCCCAGGTTAAGCGCGTCAGGTAGCGCGGGCGGTTAAGGGTACGCGTCAGGATGCCGCCGCGGCGGTTGACACCCGACACCAAGAGATCGCGGTTCCTGAGTAGCACAGCATGAGCCCATTCGGCACAATCGTCACCTTGCCAGGCGTGCACTTCGGTGCCGGCATTGTCGAGCACGGAGGCTCGACAGCCACGGCGGTCGGTGATGAGGTTGTAGCCGGGGCTGGCGCGTTTGCTGTTGAGTGTCACACCTTTCTTTGTGGGGTCATCTGGCTCGGTGGGGGCGTCGGCGTAACCCAAGGCCTGCAACTCAGCGATCTGGTCTTCATCCAACGCTGGGGTGCGAGCGGCGGCGGCCTTTTTGTTGGGGTGCGGTGTGTTCGTTCGTTGTTGTTTGGGCGAGGGGGGCTGTTGTTGGCAACTCGTCGCAACGAAAATGGTGGCCACGCAAACGGCAAGACTGCACCGGCTCAACATGATGCTCTCCGAGTGGAACGGCCCTTTTCTCGCAATTGCCGCCCAATGGCTAGAGGTTGTTGAGATCCGATGGTTTGCGTGTCGCTAGGCAGTTCTTTATGGTGACAAGCGTGAAACGCCACCCCCCAGAGATTCTTCAGTGGGTGCCGGCACGGCAACGCGTCCTGTACGCGGACACCGATGCGATGGGCATTGTCTATCACGGTACCTACCTGCGCTTTTTTGAGACGGGACGAAACGAGTATTTTCGCGCCTGTGGTGCCTCCTACGACGTCGTCGAGCGGGCCGGTTACCATCTTGTGGTGATCGAGATTGGCGCTAAGTACCGCGCCCCGGCACGGTTTGATGATGACCTGCTGATCGAGACTGGCATGGCCCTCCTCGGGCCCACTCGGCTCTTGTTTCGCTATCGTCTGCGCCGAGCATCGACCGGTGAGCTGTTGACCGAAGGCTTCACGGAGCACGCCTGTGTTGATCATGCCACCCGCAAACCGGTGCGCCTGCCACGGGTGGTGCTGGATCATACGGTGCTGCGCCCACATTCATGACCGACGTAGCGGTGGTGGGGGCCGGCGTTGTGGGGTTGGCTTGCGCTGCGGAGCTAGCCCGTCGCGGCTTGGGGGTCACCGTAGTCGAGCAGAATTCCCGCATCGCCGCGGAAACGTCGACACGCAACTCCGGGGTGATCCATGCCGGGTTGTACGATCGCCCCGGTTCGCTCAAGGCCGTGTTGGCGGTAGAGGGTCGCGAGCGGTTGTACGCCCGGTGTGCGCGTTGGCAGATTCCGCACCGCCGGGTGGGTAAGCTTGTGGTCGCCACGACGCCAGATGAAGCGGTGGCCCTCGAAGCCGTTTTTCGTAGGGGCAACGAAAACGGTGCAGGAGCGTTGGCGCTCCTTGACGGACCCGCGTTGCGGCGTGTGGAGCCGCGGGTGCGTGCGTGCTTAGGATTGTGGTCGCCCGAGACGGGCATTGTCGATCCGTTTGCGCTGGCGCAGTCGTACCAAGCAGAAGCCGAACAACATGGGGCGGTTCTGGTGCTTAGGACGCGGGTGCTGACCGTTACGACCAACGCGAATGGCTTTTTATTGGATACGGTGGGGGCCGACGGCACCCGATGCGCGTTTCCGTGCGAAGTTGTGGTGAATGCGGCAGGGTTGGGAGCGCTAGAGCTAGCGCGCTCGGTTGGACGCGAGGCGCTGGTGCGCGGGCGACGCTTGCAGCTGTGCAAAGGGGACTACTTTGCAGTGGCACCGGCGTGTGGAGTGCTGGCGCAGCATTTGGTTTACCCGGTGCCAAGTCGCCAGGGGTTGGGAATCCATGTCACCATGGATCTGGGCGGGCAGTTCCGCTTGGGGCCTGACGCCGAAGACGTGGCCGTGCCAAGTTACCAAGTTGCAGCGACCAAAGCGGTTCAGTTCGCCGCGGCCGTGGCACGTTACCTGCCGGGGTTGTCGGCCAACGATCTGCGCCCGGATTACGCGGGGCTGCGTCCGCGGCTGGCCCCAGCGCCGGTCGCGGGTGCCGATTTTGTGCTGGAAAGTGGCGAATCATTAGGTCTTTCCGGCTATCTCCAGTTGTTAGGTGTCGAGTCGCCGGGGCTCACCGCCGCGGGGGCGATCGCCCGGCGGGCGGCTGACCTGCTGTTGGGAGGGGGCTCTGTTTGACCCTTGTCGCTGCTGACCCAACTTAGTTTCCAGCGGTGGATCTTGCCGACGCCGAGGCAATGCGCATCTTGGAAGCAGTGGGGATGCTGATCTGTCGCTATTTACGTGGGGGGTGGAACCACACCATGAAGATCCTAATTGCGGACGACTCGTCGTTCATGAGGCGCCTGGTGCGCAAGTCGATCGAACAAGCGGCCATCGCAAACCTCGAAATCGTCGAAGTCGACAATGGTGAGGCTGCTTTGGAGGCTATCGGACGGGTCAAGCCTGACTTTGTTGTGGCTGATTGGAACATGCCGGGCAAGACCGGCATCGAGGTTCTGCATGCGTTACGTGCGGAACAAAACAACGTGCCGTTCGGTTTTGTAACCTCTGAGGGAACCGACGATGTCCGCAAACAGGCTTCTGATGCGGGCGCGCTGTTTTTCGTGTGTAAACCGTTCACCGCCGATGAACTGGCTGCCACCATCAAGGAACATGTTGGGGCTGTAGCATGAGCGCGTTGCCGTCGGCGACCGGAAACACTGCTGGAGCCAACCTGCTAAGGGTCTGGACGGAGGCAGCCATCGACGTGGCCAGCCAAATGCAACAGGCCAAACTGAGCCGCGCAGGCGAGCCGCGGCCCTTCAACGAGGCCCAGGACGGCAAACTCGACACCGGGGGTTGTATCAGCCTGACGCGAGGCGGTGTCTCTTGGAGTTTTGCTCTGCTCGGCACCCGAGCCGCCTGCGTGAAACTTGCGTCAGGGTTGTTGGGGATCGAGGAGGTGCAACTGGCGGATAACGCAGAACTTGCCGATGCTCTGGGAGAGGTCCTCAACATCATTGCCGGGATGACCAAACGCAAATGGCCTAAAGGGGAAGGCGCGAGTTTGGTGATTGGACTACCATTATTTCTATCGGGAACCGACTGTTTCAAGTACGTCGCCAAAGGAATTCAGGTGATGTGTCAGTCTTTGGTGGGGGCTGCGCTAAACGTAGAAGTCATTGTGATCTCGAGGGATGGGGCATGACTGAGCCAAAAAAAGTCCTGACCGTCGACGATAGCAAGTCCATGCGGTCCATTGTCGCGAAGGCCATTTCCGAGTTGCCGATTCAGGTCTTGGAGGCCGAGGACGGCCAGCAGGGACTGGCGGCGATCATTGAGCACCGACCGGACCTCGTGGTGCTAGACATCACGATGCCTGTCATGGACGGGCCCACCATGCTTAAGGAATTGCGAGGCATGGGAGACAAGACGCCGGTGATTCTGCTGACAGCGGAATCGGGCTCGGCCATCATTGGTCCGCTTATGCCGCTGGGTTTCAGTGACTACATTGTGAAACCGTTCAAACCCGAAGAATTGGTGGCCAAGGTCGTTAAGGCGCTTGGCCCAGGTGCGGCTGCGGCGCCTGCCCCGCGCGCTCAATCAGCACCCATGACTACGCCCGGGCCCAAGGGGGTGTTTCTCACGGAGAGTCGGCCGCTTGTGGACATCCTCTTCATTGACGACATGGAGAACGTCTCCAAGCAGTTCCGTACGTTTGTTGGCGACGAGATCAAGATCCACCACTGCGCCAATGGCCAAGCAGCCCTCAAATCCGCGCGGGACCATATCTATCGCGCCGTGTTGGTTGACGTGGATATTCCCGACGTTGAGGTGGCCTCCTTGGTGCGGCAGCTGCGCGCTCTTCAAGCCACGGCCACCTTTGTTGGGCTCTTCATGCGCACCGCCAAGTCACCCGCGGCGACCGCTCAAGAGAAGGGTTTGGACGGCGTCCTTGTGAAACCGTTCGACGCGGACCAGGTGACCGAGTTTCTGTCGGCCTGTTTCCAGTCGAACGAGGTCTTGGTGGCTGAGGACCATCGGCTACGTGCGATTAAGTTTAGTGGCACGCGCGAAGGTGAGCTCCGCTATTTTTCGCGATTGAACAAGTCGCTGGATGAGAATCTCGAACGGATCGCAGCGGCCTGTTATCCGGCGGCCATTTTGGATATGAACGGGGCGCCCAACAATCCCACTGCCGTGATCCATCTGGTGCGGACCGCAGCAGAGTATGCCGCTCAGCTCGGGATCCAGTTGAAGCTCGTGGCTGGCGGTGAGATGAAGCAACTCTTGGGTTCCTACTCTGAGACGGCGGAGTTGCCCACCTTCGAGACCGTGCAGGCGGCGGAGGGCAAATAAGCACCGGCTAGCATCGGGGCGTAGCGCATGAGTGGTTTTGAAGAGTTCGCCAACAAGCTCCAGAGCATCCTTCTTAAGCGGATTGAAGAGGGCAAGCTGGTACTGCCAGCCATTCCGGATGCGGTGATGCAGTTCGAACGTTCCGTCTCCAGCGCTGACGGCATGGATGTGGATGCTGTCGTGCGAATTCTGGAGCGCGACCCTGTATTTGCCGCGGCGGTGATTCAGTATGCGAACAGCGCGGCGTTTGGCGTTCGACAGCGAGTCGATTCAATCCGGCGCGCCGTGATGCAGTTGGGCGAACGTCAGCTGCGCCAGCTGATCCTCGCCACGGCCTCCAAACAGATTTACACTTCGCGCAATCCTCAACTGAACCAGGCGATGAAGCGCATTTGGGATCACTCGGTATTTGTGGCGCGTTTATCCCAAGATCTGGCGAGTCTGATCGGAGTCCCCGAAACCGAAGTCGATGGCGCCTATTTGGCCGGGCTGTTGCATGACATCGGCCAGGCGATCGTGGCCATCTATTTGCTAGAGGCAGAGCGTTCTCTCATTGATCCACGTGCCCACAGCCAGCCTGCATGGCTTGAGAGCAAGAACTGGATCGACATTGTGCAAGCGGTTTCGGGCAAGGTCAGCGCCTTGGTTGCGGAGAAATGGAATCTGCCTCAAGGCGTGTGTGACGCCCTGGTGGCCTGTAGTGATTACGACATGGGGAACCGCAAGTCGGTGGGGAACGTCGTGTTGTTCTCCGACTCGCTGGCGG